>CAYVAK010000206.1:0-1539 GCA_964448425.1 uncultured Sangeribacter sp. | reverse complement strand
CCGGCGAACCACCCCTGGGCCGCGCCGAAAATTGGAAAACTGAGGAGGGCTACCCCCTTGAGCTCTGCACCATGCCCGGCTTCGCCGGCTCCTCGGCCTACTATCTGCGCTACATGGACCCCCACAACTCCCTATGCCTTGTGAGCAAAGAAGCCAACAGCTATTGGCAGGATGTAGACCTTTATATCGGCGGCACCGAACACGCCACCGGCCACCTCATCTATTCACGCTTCTGGAACAAATTCCTCTTCGACCTGGGCCTGATAGTGAAAGATGAACCCTTCCGCCGCCTTGTAAACCAAGGCATGATTCAGGGCCGCAGCAGCTTCGTGTATCGCATAAAAGACACCAACACCTTTGTGAGCAAAGGCCTTAAGAAAGACTACGACACCACCCCCATAAGAGTAGACATTAACCTGGTGACCAACGACCGCCTCGACCTGAAAGGCTTCAAAGCCTGGAGGCCCGACTACCGCAATGCCGAGTTTATACTCGAAAACGGCGAGTATGTGTGTGGCTACGCAGTGGAGAAAATGTCAAAGTCAATGTTCAATGTGGTCAACCCCGACGACATTGTGGAGCGCTACGGTGCCGACACCCTGCGCCTCTACGAAATGTTCCTCGGCCCCTTGGAGCAAAGCAAACCATGGGACACCAACGGCATTGACGGTGTGAACCGCTTCCTCAAAAAGCTCTGGGGCATGTTTGAAAAAGCCGAGGCTGCACCCGCTGCCGAGCCCACCAAAGAGGAGCTCAAATCAATCCACAAACTGATTAAAAAGGTCACCGGCGACATAGAAGCCTTCAGCTACAACACCTCCGTGGCCGCATTCATGATTTGCCTCAACGAGCTCACAGCCCTCAAGAGCGCCAACCTCCAAGTCATGGACCTCTTCACCCGCCTGCTCGCCCCATTTGCCCCCTTCATGGCAGAAGAATTCTGGCATCGCCTGGGCCATCAGGGCAGCGTATGCGATGCAGAGTGGCCCAAATGGAACGAAGAATATCTGAAAGAAAACAATAAGAAATATCCGGTGAGCTTCAACGGCAAAGTGCGCTACACCATAGAGGTGCCGGCCGACATGCCCAAAGAAGAAGTGGAGAAAGCCGCATTTGCCGACCCCGCAGCGCAGCGCTGGCTGGAAGGCAAAACACCCAAGAAGGTGATTGTGGTGCCCGGCCGAATAGTGAATATTGTAATCTAATCACACACACACTCACACCTAAAACACGAAGAAATGGAGTTGGTATTTGCCAGCAATAACGCACATAAACTTTCAGAAGTGAGACGTATCATCGGGGAGCGCTACCAAGTGCGCTCCTTGGCTGATATAGGTTGCACCGACGAAATTCCCGAAACTGCCGACACCCTTGCCGGCAACGCACTGATAAAGGCCCGTTGGGTGAAAGAGCATTACGGCTACGACTGTTTTGCCGACGACACAGGCCTGATGGTCGATGCCCTGGATGGCGCCCCCGGTGTCTACACCGCGCGCTATGCCGGAGAGCACTGCACCCCCGACGATAATGTGAGCAAGC
>CAYVAK010000205.1:0-1581 GCA_964448425.1 uncultured Sangeribacter sp. | reverse complement strand
GCTTTGCATCCTGAGTGGAGGCAAAGAGGTTGCGTATGTCGTTGAAAACGCCGGTGTAGGTGGCCGGGTTTGACCTGGGTGTGCGGCCTATGGGGCTTTGGTCAAGGGCAATGACCTTGTCAACATACTGCAAGCCCTCAATTCCATCGCACTTGCCGGGACGAACCTTGACACGATTTTTCTCGGCGGCCAAGGTCTTATAGAGAATCTCGTTAATCAGTGAGGACTTGCCGCTACCGGAAACACCGGTGACGCATATAAATTTGCCAAGGGGAATCTCTACGTCAATGTTTTTGAGGTTGTTCTCCCTTGCGCCGCGAACTATCAAGCTCTTGCCATTGCCAGCTCTGCGCTTTTCCGGTACGGGGATGCTCTTTTTGCCGCTTAGGTATTGGCCGGTTATGGACTCCGGGCAGGCGCATATATCTTCAACGCTGCCAGCGCAGACCACATGACCGCCGTTGACTCCGGCACCGGGACCGATGTCCACCACATAGTCCGCCGCACGCATGGTGTCCTCGTCATGCTCAACCACAATCAGCGTATTGCCCAAGTCGCGGAGCTGCTTTAGTGTTCTGAGTAGCTTTTCGTTATCACGCTGGTGCAGGCCTATGCTGGGCTCGTCCAGGATATAGAGAACGCCCATAAGGCTAGAGCCTATCTGGGTAGCTAAGCGAATACGCTGGCTCTCGCCGCCGGAAAGTGTGGCGGCGGCTCTGGACAGTGACAGGTAGCCCAGTCCCACGCTGCTAAGGAAACCAAGGCGGGACTTGATTTCCTTTACTATGCTCTCGGCGATTATCTTATCCTTGTCGCTAAACTCAACGGAGTTGATAAACTCCTCAGCCTTGACCACCGACAGTTCGCAGAAGTCCGCGATATTCATGCCGCCAACAGTTACGGCCAAGGCTGTTTTTTTCAGGCGCTTGCCGCCACAATCAGGGCACGGAGTTTCGGACATGCACTCCTCAATATCAGCTCTCATGGCAGGGCTTTGAGTCTCCCTGTAGCGGCGCTCAAGGTTGGGGACTATGCCCTCAAACTCACGGCGAATCACGCCGTAGCCCTCGCTGCGCTCATATTTGAGCTGTAGGGGTTCGCCCTTGGTGCCATACATGATGGCGTTCATAGCTTCATCGCTCAGATTGCGAAGAGGCTCCGTCAGCTTGAAATGGTAGCGCTTGGCCAGCGCTTCAAAGTACATGCGAGAGATAGAGTCGTTCTTAATATTGCTCCAGCCGGAGGCCACGATTCCGCCCTCGGCAATGCTCAAATCCGGGTTTGGTGCAATAAGCTCCGGGTCAACCAAAAGCTGAACGCCAAGGCCTGTGCATTTTGGACAAGCGCCATGAGGGTTATTAAAGGAGAAGAGTCTGGGTTCCAGCTCTTCAAGAGATATGCCGCAATCGTCGCAGGCATAGTTCTGGGAAAAGCTCATTGTCTCCCCAGTGGAAACAAGGTCAATATATAGTAGGCCGCCGGAGAGTGCCATAGCTGTCTCAGCTGAGTCCGTCAGGCGGCGCTCCAAATCGGGCTTTATAACAAGTCTGTCCACCACGATTTCTATATTATGCTTCTTGT
>CAYVAK010000204.1:0-1629 GCA_964448425.1 uncultured Sangeribacter sp. | reverse complement strand
GAGAGCATCCGTCAAGACGCTCCCTGTCGGGCTTTTCCCGCGCAAAAACCGGCGCGCACCGGCCGCCCCCTTAGCGCAATGACTAAGACAAATAACCATTTAATATATTAACCTGAGAAACAATGCGAAAGCTTTTCAATTGGATCTATCTGGCCACTGTTGTGGCTGTGTTGACATCGTGCAATATGCATGACGATGGCAATAGTGTGGATTATATCCCTGTAAAAACTGACAATGAGGAGAAATGGGGCATGGCCGATGCCGATGGCAACATCCTCTTCAGTGATGAATTTGAAAACGAACCCACTTGCGCCATCAATGGCTATTTCTCTGTGAAAGAGGGCAACGGATACTCCGTGTATCGCGCCTCTAATAGTCCGGTATTGGTAAAAGGGCTGGAGAATCTTAAATGGGTAGGCGCCATGTCGGAGGGTGTGATTCCTATTGTGCGCAAAGAGAATATAGAATATGTCAACGGCAAGGGCGAGCTGCAATTCACCCTCAATACTGTGGCCGGGCAGAAGGTTGCCGCCGTGGCTCCTTACTTTACCAACGGATTGGCCGTCTTCCAACTTGCCAATGGCAAGATGGGCGCCATCAATCCCAAAGGCGAGGTGGCTATAGAGCCTGTGTATTCCCGACTTGCCACATTCCACAACGGCTACGCTGTAGCCGCCAAGGGAGCCGCAACATATATAGTGATCAACACCAAGGGCGAGACTGTGGTGCAGCTCAAGAAAGGGATGACACCTGTGTCGGCCTATGTGGAAGACGACCTTCTGGCCATAAGCAAAGGCGGCCATTACGGGTTTATCAATCTTAAGGGTGAGGCGAAGCAGGCACCTGAAAAAGTGTGCGGCATAGAGAGCTTCAACAGCAAATACTACGTCTTTACCAACGATGAAGGCAAGAGAGGTGTGATGTCGATGAACAACGAGGTAGTGGTGCGTCCCAAGTATGACTACATCTCCATCTGCGACAACAAATTCGTATGCCTGAGCGACAATGAAGTGAGAATGTTCAAAGCAAACGGAGAAGAGATCGGCTCGATACATAAAGTGGCCGGTGTGATAGATGTGAAGAATCTATTCTTGGGCTTCTCCACCGATTTCGGCCTTATCTCCGGCGACAAAGACGCGGTGACGTTCTATGACACTGACTGCAAGAAGGCCGGCAAGATAGAATATGCCGATATGGGCCTCAACCCCACCATCGACATCGAGATAACTCCCTTCTGGAGAGTGGAGCCGCCGGTGGTTGAAGAGGTGGTTGACGGGCCAACCGATTACACCGAATTGGTGTGCCACACACGTTTGACCGACGCCGACCTCATCAACCGCTCCAAACAGGAACTCCGCTTAATGCGCAACACCATATACGCGCGCCATGGCCGCGTATTTGTGAGCAAAGATCTCAAAGAATATTTCAGCCAATTCAGTTGGTACACTCCGGTGAGAGAAGAAGTCTTGATAAATGAATTTTCAGAAATTGAGAACGCCAATCTCACATTGATACATCGCTATGAATAGGAAGCTATATCCGGCCATAGGATTACTGCTGCTTCTGGGCGCATGCGGCTCCGAGAATCGGCAGCAAGACACCACCGGCGCCTCCACCACCTCTACTATG
>CAYVAK010000203.1:0-1732 GCA_964448425.1 uncultured Sangeribacter sp. | reverse complement strand
CATCCGCTACGAAACGTATCACCTCGGCCCAGCGCACTCAAACAATTGCCTTAGAGGCTCCTGTGCCGATTTATGGAAGTATCAACATCGCCACCACACCCGATATGGCAGACGTCTACATCGACGATAAGCTAGCAGGCCAGACACCACTCTTCTTGCAGCAATATCTGGTAGGCGAGCACAAGGTGCGCGTCAGCAAGGCCAACTACGGCGACTACCAAACTTCCGTCACCATCAACGAGGGCCGCATGACCGAAGAGGGCGGAGCATTGAGCAATCTGGCCAACGTCACGCTGACCACCAACGCTCAGGGCGCTCAGCTCTTTGTCGACGGGCAATCTAAAGGCCTTTTGACCAATGTTTCTCAGCTGGGCTATGGCCGTCATGACATCTTACTAAGGGCCGATGGATACAATGATTACACGAGCTCAATTGAGGTGACGCAATCGCAACGCACGTTCAACTTCGCGATGGTAGCTAAAGAAGGTGAGAAACAAACGTTCACTGTGAAGGGTGTTAAGTTTACCATGATTCCAGTGAAGGGAGGAACGTTCAGTATGGGCGCAACCGCAGAACAAAGCAACCCTGAAAATGATGAAAAGCCTGTACATCAAGTGACGCTGTCCAATTATTATATAGGAGAGACTGAGGTCACTCAAGCATTGTGGACAGCCGTGATGGGGAAAAATCCCTCAAACTTTAAGGGAGATAATCGTCCGGTTGAAAAAGTTAGTTGGAAAGATTGTCAAACCTTTATTAGTAAGTTAAATGCCTTGACGGGTAAGAATTTCCGCTTGCCCACAGAGGCAGAATGGGAATATGCTGCTCGTGGCGGAAGCAAAAGCCAAGGCTATCAATATTCAGGTAGCAATAATCTGAGCGCAGTGGCATGGTACACGGACAACTCAGGTAATCAGACACACGACGTGAAGACCAAAAGCCCGAACGAACTAGGTGTATACGACATGAGTGGCAACGTATGGGAATGGTGCCAGGATTGGTGGGATTCATATAGCTCGAATGCAGTCACGAATCCTACGGGTGCTTCGTGGGGGGCCTACCGCGTGCTTCGTGGTGGCTGCCTTCACTACGGCGCCGAGTATTGCCGCTCTGCGTATCGGGTCCTCTGTACGCCGGGCAGGCGGTATCGCAACCTAGGCTTGCGCCTTGTCCTCTAATTCTTCTCCAAAAGAAATAAAAACAAGAAAAAGAAATAAGCAACAAGGAAAGGTTGGAGCGGAGGTCTGTGCGTAATTCGCTGAAAACAACTCCAACGTCCACACAATAATATACACATTAAACAAATCAGCTATGAAAAAGATTCTACTTTTCCTCTTCGCCGCGCTCCTGATGATGCCGGTGGAGGCACAGAACAAAGCTTTAGCAAAAGCTCAGAAAAAAGAGTACAAAGCCAAGATGAAGGAGTACAAGAAGGAGGGATGGACCCTCTTCGGCTCGTCACGTAGCTTGGATGTCGCCCTGCTATCGCACTACGACAAGCTCAACACGTTGGGTGAGAACGGCAGCGAGGTGGTAGGCGTGGCTTCACGCTTCAAGTCTAAAAACGTGGGCCATCAGATGGCTATCAACAACGCTTGCCTGACTTATGCTCAGCAGGCCGGTAGCGCCGTGAAGGGCCGCATCGTCAGCGATATGGCAGGCGATGGTATCGACTCTAATGCCGAGTTTGACCACTTCTATGCCGCTTACGAGCGCCTCGTGGAGAAAGAAA
>CAYVAK010000202.1:0-1763 GCA_964448425.1 uncultured Sangeribacter sp. | reverse complement strand
ACGCTTCCCAAGAGCAGGCAGCACCCCAAGTAGAGGCTGTGGAAGGCTTCACATTGCTCCCCTCCGGATTGCAATACAAAGTGATTAAAGAGGGTGGCGAAGGTGTGAGCCCCAAAATCGACGACACCGTGACAGTGAAATACACCGGCAAACTTGCCGACGGCACAGTGTTCGACTCTACCGACAACCACAACGGCGAGCCCGCCACATTCCCCCTAAAAGGCCTGATTAAAGGCTGGCAAGAGGGCTTGCAGCTCATGACTCCCGGCGCAGTCTATGAGTTTATTATCCCCTCAGATCTTGCCTACGGCAAGCAAGGCTACCCCGGCGCTATACCCCCGGACGCTACCTTAACTTTTGATGTAGAACTCATATCAGTCAACTAATTAACAGCAGCCCCTCCGGACACAAAGTGGCGGGGCTGCCGACTATCATGCTCCCACAAAAAATGAAACATACAGCACAATACCTATGTTGCTTAAGCGTTATCACTTTAGCGCTTTTCGCTTCGGCCTGCGACGGCCGCCACGCTGATGCCACCCCCAACGGTGAGACCATCGAAGTGAGCGTGACACAAGTCGACTCAGCCAACTCTTCGACAGCACCAGACTCTACTCAGGTGGCCGAAGATAGCGGCTCTGTAGTGATGAGCGTGACATCTAATATGCAACAATAATATCAACCCAAAAGAAGATCCATAATTAAATTTATGAAAACTAAGACTCTTGCTGCCATCGCAATGTGCGGACTCGTGCTCTCAAGCTGCGGCAGCACATCTTTTAAGGATGTAAAACTCGACAAGAATGCTACAGCCAACGACTCAATAGCATATCTCTTCGGCGAACAAAACGCCTCACAAAAAGTGCAACTCATGGCTCAAGACACCACTCTCAAGAGCGAAGATGCACAAAAGAAATTCGACGAAGGCTTCAAAGCCGGTATCGCCGCCCTCAAAGATGCCGATGTGGCTTACCTCTACGGCTTCATGTCAGGTAGCAACGCTATTGCCACTCTGAAAATGCAGGGCAAAGAATTAGGCGAAGACTTCTCCGCCGACGCTCTTGTGAGCGGCTACACCAACGCCTTCGACCCCAAGAAACCCGGCACCCTCAAGAAAGAGATTAGCGACAACGCCTCTCTGAACCAAGGCCTGCTGATGTCGCTGATGCAAAACCTCCAACAGAAAGCCACCAAGAAGGCTGCCGACGAGGCTGTGAAACAAGCCGAAGCCGCTAAAAAGCAGCTCCCCGCTATCGCCAAGAAAGAGGGCTACAACGCTGTGAACGGCGTATATGTTAAGACTGTGAACGCCGGCAACGAGGCTCTCACCGACGGCCAGCAAATCTCTGTCAACATCTCTTTGGAAGAGCAGGGCGGCAAAGTAATCTTCCCCCCCATGCAGAGCAACCAGACTGTAGGCCAAGCTGCTACTTACTCACCCGCTGTCGACAAAGTGATGAGCACATTTAAGATGGGTGGTCACTACCGCCTGCTCGGTTCCGCTTCCGACCTTTTCCCTGCCGACATGGTAGCTGAGCTCGTTCGCGCAAAGCAGATCGACCCCTCCAAACTCTATGTGTTTGACTACGAAATCCTCGGCGAAGCCGCCAACACACCTGCCGCTCCCGCTGCCGGTGCCGCTCCCGCAACAGTAGAATAATCCAACACTCCCATAAGCGCTTCCGCCCCCTTGAGGAGTCGGAAGCCTCCCCAAATCAATCGGAGGCTGCGTCATAACCAATGGCGCAGCCTCCGTTGTTTTT
>CAYVAK010000201.1:0-1839 GCA_964448425.1 uncultured Sangeribacter sp. | reverse complement strand
AGCTGGTAGAGCACAACACTTTTAATGTTGGGGTCGTGGGTTCGAGCCCCACGCGAATCACAAAAATCAAGAGGGTCCGTTAGCTCAACTGAATAGAGCATCTGACTACGGATCAGAAGGTTGCAGGTTTGAATCCTGCACGGATCACACCTCAAGAGACTGTGTCAAAACAAAAATGACACAGTCTTCTTTGTTTATAGCCGTATGGCAAGCGAGCCGAGAGGTCCGCCGGTCATAGCCCTCCCCCGAAGAAAGCGAGCCCCCCGCAGGTAGCGAGGTGTCTCCCCGGCAGCACTTGTAGTGAGTAAGATTTCTGCCGAAGGTAGAAATTGAGAATCGGCGAGACACCCGGTAGCCCCCCGATTCTCAAAATAATTTGTAATTTTGGGTCACTTGTTTGCCCTGCCGCTGTCACCTTTAAGCCCGATAATGTGTCTTACATTCGAGATGTCTCAAAAACAAGAACAGTAAAACCACTTTAACGTCCCAAACAATATGGAAGAAATACTTATACCAATATTCATCTGCGTTGTGCTCCCTATCGCCGTAGTGCTTATAGCCGCAATAGCCAAAATGAACAGCACCAACAAACGCACTCAAATCATAATCAAAGCTATCGAGAACAACAAAGATGTCGACACCGACAAACTAATCGAATCACTTAAAAAGTCTCAAAAGACCGACAAAGAAATAGCCAACCTCCGCCTCCTCCGCGGCTGCATATTCTCCCTCATAGGCTTCGGCCTGGCAATAGTAGCCCTTGCGGGCTATCTATGTGGCGCCGAATTCAGCGCTGACCCGGTCACTGTTCCGCTCATATTCGGCTGCATCTCATTGGCAGTAGGCATCAGCTATCTAATAGTCTACTTCGTGACTCGCAAACAATGGCAAACCGGCGAAAGCGAATAGCCGCATGACTCGAGAGCAGTTCATATCCCACGTAGAGGCCACACAGAAGGCGTTCCGACGCTTCCTGGTGGCCCTCTGCTGTGGCGACACAGCTCTCGCCGATGACCTGGCCCAAGAGGCCTACGTCAAAGCATACCTATCCTGCGACAGCTTCAATAGCCCTGCAAAATTCAACGCCTGGATATTCAAAATCGGCTACAACACCTTTCTCAACCACAACCGCTCCCAAAAGATATTTACCGACTATCAACAGGCCGCCCAATTAGCCTCTGCCGAAAGCTCCGACTCCCAATTCCAATACCAAGACCTATACGCAGCTCTAAACCGCCTCCCCGACAAACAACGCACATCAGTGCTCCTTTACTACATGGAGGGCTACTCAATAAAAGAAATAGCCGAAATAGAAGAGACCTCGACCGACGCCGTAAAACAGCACCTCTCACGCGGACGCCTCCAACTGCGCTCACTATTAACAAACAGATAACACACTCAACTATGGACGACAATAAATTGAAAGAAATATTCGCCGACTTCAGCCCCGAGATGCCATCCTCCACTCTCTTTATGGAAAGGCTGCAACACAACCTGGAGAGTGTAGAAATAATAAAGCGCCAAAACACAGAAGCCATCGAGATAGTGAAGCGCCAAAACAAAGCACTCAAAAAGCGCAACAAAAAAGCCGCAGCAATAGCAGCCGCAGCCGGCTTCATCACAGGCATAATCCTCACAAACCTACTCCCCCTACTCACCGCCGGCATCACCGCCCTCACCGGCAGCATAACTGCAATCAGCAGCAACCTTCCGCACCTGCCCGGCCTCACAAACATTTACAGCATCATCACCTGGATCATAATAGCAGCCGTCAGCATCACAAATGACGCGTGTGGCGGTCAGGTAGTTGTTGGCGTTGATGGTGTAAGTCAATTCATA
>CAYVAK010000200.1:0-1852 GCA_964448425.1 uncultured Sangeribacter sp. | reverse complement strand
TCCGGGCTTGCGCGGCTTCTCTGCCGGATAGGGGCCCGAGTGGTAGCCCAGAATCACGAAGCAGCGAGCTATCATATGCTCCGGCACCTCCCAGCGCGCCAGCATAGCCTGCCCCTCGGCACTCGAAAATGTCTCCTCGCCGCGAGCTATTATGCAACTGTCTATGCCCAGCTCCCGGGCCATCAGCACCATATTCTCGGCCACACAGAAGGCGTCGGGGATGCTGTAAAGGAAATTCTTCTGCGCAAACACTATGGCGAGCGACGGCGCACCATAGAAGCCGCTCTTTATCGTGGGGTCGTCGATAATGGAGGGCTGCTCCTTGGACACATGGCCTCCGGCAAGGCGGCTGCGGTCCATACACGCCAAATTCAACTTGCCTATCTGCTCCACAAGCTCACGGTTGTGCACACCCACTATCAGCGAGCGCTGTCCGCCGCCGGCATTGGGTGCATACGTGCCGGCCTCAATAATCTGCTCAAAGTGAGCCAATGGTAGCTGAGCGTCGGTATATTTGCGTATCGACCGCCGAGTCTTCATCAGTTGCAGTAAATCCATGCTAAAAAAATAGTTTCGTTTGATTAAATTTAAGTTTCGTCACATCACCCGCCCTGCACGCCACCCGCCCTGTGGGGGGGGCGGATGCTACACCTGCTTCCAACACTGAGGGTCGGGGGCGAAGAAGGAGTGATGGTAGCCATAGGCCACAGCCGGACAGCCGCGGCAGAAGCGCAGCAACTCGCATTTGGAGCACTTCTCCATTCGCTCACACTCCCGATAGCGGCTCTCAGCCTCCCCGTGGAATATGTCGTAGATGGGGGTCGACACCTCGTCGCTGCCCGGCATAAACACTCGGCCCACCGGCGAATGAAACCTCCGGCAAGCCATCACCTCGCCGGTGGGCAGGATGGTGATGTGGCAGTTGGCACAATTGCAACCCTCATATATGGTGTCGGGGTCGAGCCCCTGCGGCAGCTTCAGCAGCCCCTTCTCATAGAGGAAGAGGGTCCAGAGGTGATCCTTGAGATTGAAAGTGGTGTCGCTATCCTTATATCGTTCATAGCGCTCCCAGAGGGTAGCGAGTAGAGCCCGATACTGCTCCGGGGCCATGTGAGTGCGCTCACTGATGGCCTTCTCCATCGACGTGGGGCAATAGCGGCCGAAGGCAAAAATGTCTACATGATGGGCCACCACCAAGTCGACAATCTGCGGAATCTCATCTATATTAGTGCCGCTCACAGTGGTCATCACCGCGCAGTGAATGCCGGCATCTCTTATTAGCTTGATAGCCTCAAGGGTGCTGCGAAACGAGCCCGGCTTGCGTATCGAGTCGTGAGTGGCCTCCAGGCCGTCGATGCTGAGCTGATACTTCCGGCACCCCAGCGCCTTAAGCTCCCGGCACACCTGCTCGGTGAGGTGAAACGGGTTGCCCATCAAGGTGAAAGGTATGGAGAGCGAGTGCAGATGCCGCAATATGTCCCAAAACCGAGAGTGCAAAATAGGGTCGCCCCCGGTGATATAGAAATAGGGCTGCCTGTGCATCTTGGTGCACATCTCCCGGCAAGAGTCTATGAGATTCAGGCACCGCTGCCAGTTCATCTCCACCATCACCGGATGGCCCTCACTAAAGATATAGCAATGCTCACACCGCTGGTCGCAATAGTCGGTGATATGCCACTGAAAAGCAAAATATTCCATTTCGCAAATTGTAAGTTAAAACCGGTAAAATTAAAGCCTCAAGCCCCCCGACCGCAGCCGGCGGCCCGAGCCTCAAGCCCCCTTAAAAAGACACTCGAGCAGCCTCGGAGTGCTCTCCATGGAGTGCTCCGCGCCACCCGAGGTAAAATTGTCA
>CAYVAK010000199.1:0-1894 GCA_964448425.1 uncultured Sangeribacter sp. | reverse complement strand
TGGTTTTGGGCTTGATTGGCGAGTATATCGGCCGCATTTATATGTGTATCAACTCCTCCCCCCAGTTTGTTGAACGTCAGATAATCAGGAAAGAGCAGGATAAATGACCATGGCAAAAAAGGAAAAAACGGATAAACGGGTTTATCTTGCTCTGCACCTTTTGCTGGTGTTCTATTCTCTCTCCTCTGTGCTATCAAAGCTTGCCGCGGCTGAGAGCTTCCTCAGCTTCAGATTCTGCCTGTATTACGGCGGCATGTTTGTAATTCTGGTGGTCTATGCCCTTGGCTGGCAGCAGATTTTGAAGCGTCTGCCCCTGACTGTTGCCTTCGCTAACAAGGCCGTGACCTTGGTTTGGAGCATTGTTTTCGGCGCTCTGCTGTTTCATGAGACAATACGCCCGACTCAGCTTATCGGCTGTGCCTTGGCCGTGGTGGGCGTTGTGTTATTCGTCCAGCCTGAGAGTGATGAAAAGGAGGCCGCACAATGACCCGTGAAATGGTTCCCTATCTGTTCATCGGCTTTTTCAGCGTGTTCATTTCCTCCGTGTCCCAGACCATTTTGAAGAAGGCCTCTCTGGTCGAGCGTAAAAGCTTTATCGAGGAATATCTTAATCTGCCGGTAATTTTGGCCTATGCCATGTTTTTCGGCAGCACCCTGCTTACAATGCTGGCCTATAAAAAGCTGCCCCTTAGCATGGGGCCCGCCTTTGAAAGCAGCTCATACATTTTCGTCACCATCTTCGGCGTGACGATTTTTAAGGAAAAGGTCGGCAAGCGCAAGCTGTTCGCCCTGTTCCTTATACTTCTCGGCATAATAATATTTACCCTTTGATTGGAGCGCCCTATGGAGCCAAAGAAGAAAAATCTTGTTATAATCGGTGCCAACGAGTTTCAGAACCCTCTGATACTCAAGGCCAAGGCCATGGGCTATTGCACCCATGTTTTCGCTTGGCAAAGCGGAGATATAGGTGAGAGCACTGCCGACTATTTCTATCCTGTCAGCATCATCGAAAACGACAGAATATTGGAAATTTGCCGCAAGCTTGACCCGGTAGGTATTGTGTCCATAGGTTCGGACTTGGCCAGCATAACCGTAAACTACGTGGGTGAAAAGCTGGGTCTTACCTGTAACGGCATTGAAAGCTCCCATGTTGCCACCAATAAGCACCTTATGCGCCTTGCCTTTGAAAAGGCCGGCCTGCCCTCCTGCAAGAGCTACCTTGTCTCCTCCGTTCAGGAGGCTCAGGCTCTTGACATCAGCTACCCCGTCATTGTCAAGCCCACCGACCGTTCCGGCAGCCGCGGCATCTATAAGGTGACCGAGCCCTCTCAGCTTGGCCGCGCCGTGGAAAAGGCCTCCGGCCATTCCTTTGAGAAGAAGGCTCTGGTTGAGGAATTTATCGAGGGTCGGGAGTACAGCATTGAGTACGTGTCCTGGCAGGGTCAGCACCACTTTCTGGCCTGCACCGAGAAATTTACCACCGGCGCTCCCTTGTTTGTGGAGACCGGCCACCTACAGCCTCCCCTGCATATGACCGATGAAACTCTCGCCCATATCCAGACTCTTGTGCCCAAGGTGCTGGACTGCTTGGGCGTTAAATATGGTGCCTCTCATACGGAGCTGAAGATTGACGACAGTGGCAACATCAAGCTTATCGAGTGCGGTGCCCGCATGGGCGGTGACTGCATAGGCTCAGACCTTGTGTATATCAGTCAGGGCATTGACTTTGTGGGTGCCTGCGTGGATATTGCCTGCGGCAACGCCCCTGATTTGCAGCCCCAGCACGAGAACCGTGTGGCCTCCATCCGCTTTGTCTTTAACCAGCGGGATATTGACTCACTTGAGTATATCCGGGCAAATTACCCGGACTGCCTGTATTTTGTCAGCCACATTC
>CAYVAK010000198.1:0-1945 GCA_964448425.1 uncultured Sangeribacter sp. | reverse complement strand
TTTCAAGCGCCCGGACGGTGTTTACGTGGTGCCGGTGTCGTGCTTGAAGGATTAGCGGCTAAGGTTAGCCGCGACTTTTCTTGGAGTTTTTTTAGATTATTGTTCCGGACTCAGATTTTTTGAGTATATTTGCAAGATATTCCTCAAGCCTCACGGCAAAGTGATATTCTAACTATTCTAACATGTTTTGGAAATGAAGAGGCTCTATATATTGCTGATAATCGCTCTATTCGCAATGCCTTCGCTCATTGCTCAGTCGCAGCCGGAACTCGACAAAAGCATTGAGGAGGCTAATCTTGTGCGCCTCACCGACCCGAAGGCCGCGGTGCAACCCCTCTACGACGCTTACACTAAAGCCAACTCGGCGCGCTATGCTCCGCAGTGTTGCAAGGCCCTGACCTACCTCGGTTGGGCCCTCTATCGAATGCAATACCCCGATTTGGCTTTGCAAGTGTTTGAATATGCCGAGACCTATTGCGACCCCTCCGACACCAAATTGAGCGACCTTATATCTTTGGGTATGGGCGCCTGCTATTCCTCGCTCGAATCGTATGACAAGGGCGAGAAGTTGCTCCTGGAGAGCCTCCGCCAGAGTCAGCGCAACGGCAACAAGCGCGAGGAGATGATGATTTATACCTTCTTGGGCGACCTATATTCCGGGCTGGCCAACGATGTGAAGTCCAAACACGCCTTCAACAACAGTATTCGCCTGGCTCAAGAGCTCAAAGACACCATCTTCGAGAGCGCCCTGTTGTGCAATCTCGGCGCCTTTGAAACCGACGAGGCAGCCGCCGAGACCCTCTATTCAAAGTCTATAGAGCTCTCTCAACGTGTAGACAACAAATCCACAGAGTGTTACGCTTATTGCAACCTGGCTGAGACCTACTTCAACCACGGCAATTACGACAAAGCCCTCCGCGCCCTGGAGACCGCCAACCGCTTATTGTCATTCTTGCCGCCAACCGACAAGGTGGTGTATTACCTTCACGACATCTACGGCAAGATATATGCCGCACAGAAAGACTATTCGGCTGCTTACAACCACCTGATTATAGCCAACAATCAGCGTCAGAACAACTATACTCAGCTCTCTCACGAACGCGAGCAATACACCCTTATTATCAAGGATATAGTGAAGCAATGCGAAGTCTACAACCTCTCCACTCAGGAGATTAAATATAAGAACACTTATTGGTTTCTGATTGCCATTATTGTGCTCTCTATTTCTTGCGCCGCCGTCTATATCTACTTCTTGCGTAAGACCCGAAAGCAGGCCCTTCACCTCTCTCGTCAAGCTCATCACCTCTCGGAGCAGACCGGCCACATACGCCTGCTCGAAACCACCGCCGTGGCACGCGAGGAGGAGATTAGTGTCAACCACCGAGTGATGAACTATCTCTACGGCTACTATAGCTCGCGCAATGTGCTCTTGGAGAAGATTTCGCAGATGATAAAAGAGGCGTATAAGATGCCCTCCGCCCAGCTTAATCCTCACCTGCGCAACATCAACAACCTGATAGTGCAAAGCTACAGCAGGGAGAAGGAAAATAAACTCTTTGCCGACTTGGCTCGGGAGTATAAAGAGTTTACCGACCGCCTGCTGGAGCGGTTCCCCAATCTCTCCAAGACCGATGTGCAGCTGGCCATCTATTATCGCATGGGCCTCTCCACTCGCGACATTGCCCGCCTGCAAGGCAAGATGCCGCAGACGGTGACCATGGCCCGTTATCGCCTCCGCAAGGAGATTGACTTGCCCGAAGACCAAGACCTCACCGGCTTTTTCAATTCCATCTGAGCCTGATGAGAAATGTAAACCATTTGATAAATTTAAATCGTTGAATAATAATATATTGCTAATTTAGTTGTAAATCACTTTTGTGCTTAAATTCCGGATTGGTAAACCACTTTTCGACCTTAAAAAATTGTGGTGAGTAGCCAATTAAAA
>CAYVAK010000197.1:0-1974 GCA_964448425.1 uncultured Sangeribacter sp. | reverse complement strand
AGAGAGACGCAGGACGGTACTTCAGTATCGCCCTGCGTTGATTTAAGACCCACCCACCTACAGGGTGTATGTGCAATACAAATCCCGTATTGAACAAAAAAGTACCTTTTTTATTCAATACAGCGTTTTTATTGAATAAAAAACACTATATTTGCACTCAAATAAGATGGCAATGAAAAATATAATCTTCAATCAAAAGGCTGAACGCGATGAACTAATGGCTCGCCCCTACCAACAGCGGCAAACCGAACACGATGTTGAGGCGATCCTCGCCAATCCTCTTATTAAGCTGATTACGGGTCCCCGCCGCGTTGGCAAATCCGTGTTTGCTCTCCTTATGCTGCAAGGCAAGAACTTTGCCTACCTGAATTTTGACGATTCACAGCTATTAGACTCTTGGAATGAGGATTTAGTAATGTCGGTACTCGACAATATTTACCCCGGCTACGATTATCTCCTGCTCGATGAGGTGCAGAACCTGCCAAACTGGGATATGTGGGTGAGCAAACTATTTCGCCGCGGTAAAAATTTAGTTATCACAGGCAGCAACGCAAAACTTCTGAGCAGCGAAATGGCCACAGCACTCACCGGACGCTATCTAAAAATTGATATGCTCCCTTTCAGCCTCGAAGAGACTATGAGCTGGAACGGCATCGACATTCATGCACTGCCGGAGCAGCAGCTCACCAAAGCCACTGCGCTCGCCGACGATTACATGCACAATGGCGGCTACCCCGAGACTATAAAGACGAGAGCTATCACAAAAAGCTACCTCTCCACTCTATTCGACTCCATTCTGCTCAAAGATGTCGCGAAACGACACAAAGTAAGAAATACCACCGACCTATATAACCTGGCCACATACCTGCTTTCCAACTTCTGCAACCAAATCTCTTTCAATGAACTCACACAGGAGTTAGCGCTCTCGAGTGTGGCTACAACCCGCAAATTCTGCAACTATCTCGCCGAGCCCTACCTATTCTACTATCTCCCTCGCTTCAACAACAAACTGAAGCTGATGAAGAAAGCGCCTCGCAAAGTATATGTGGTAGACAACGGATTTGTGCAAAGCGCCGCTTTCAATATTAGCGAAAATCTCGGACGACTTTTGGAAAATCAAGTATTCGTGGAGCTCTTGCGCCGTGGCTACGAGCCCGACACTTCACTGTTCTACTATCGAAGCAGAAACGACAAAGAGATTGACTTCGTGACCCGACGCGGCACCAAGGTAGAACAACTAATCCAAGTATGCTACGACATGACATCTGAAAACACTCGCAAACGCGAACTTGATGCCCTCGTTGAAGCTGCCGAAGAACTCCACTGCGACAACCTCCTCGTCATCACCAACAATTCAGATGGAATGACAATATGGAAAAATAGGAACATCAAAATAGTTCCCATCATAAAATTTTAGCAGGCGCCGGCCCCTTAAAATCCGCCGCTCCAATCCTTGTGGATGCGCTCCGGACGGTCCAACAAATAGCCCATGCGGCGAGTGCGCTCATCTATGGTATCCTCAGCCCGCAAAGGAGCCTGGCCTCGTCCCTGTCCGTATGCCTGCCCGCCCTGTCCGTATGCCTGTGCGTAAGCGGGACTTTGCGGGCCGTAAACCTGACCTTGGCCGCCCGCCTCATTGTAGCCCTTACACTTCTTGAGCCACGAAATGAAATGGCGCTCCAAGTCGTCCAAATCCTTGTGCTGCTCAATCTTCTGGCAACGACAATTATTCGCAAACTCGTCGATCAACTTACACACCTCCGCACTCGGCTTGCACACAAACTGCGCCGCCGAACGCATCCAAGCAGTATCCCGCTTCATCATCGGAATTCCCCTCACCAGCGACAGCGACCCTCCGGCCGAGGCTCCACCCTGCGGCTGCACGGCCTGAACCTGCGGCTGCGCCGCCTGCGCCTTCACCGCCTCGGCCTTTTCCGCCGCCTCGGCTGCCGCACGCAACGCCGCTTCGGCCTC
>CAYVAK010000196.1:0-2079 GCA_964448425.1 uncultured Sangeribacter sp. | reverse complement strand
GCATTTTCTTTCCCTAATCGAAAAAAGTGTCACATGTGACAGAATTTTCGATTAGAAGGGTTTCTTTCCCACTCTCGCCGGGCGGGGGGAAAAAAAGGGGAGGGGCCGTGCCTGCGTCGGCACAGCCCCTCACGACTGCATTTTTTTATGATTGGAAATCTTACTTTTTGGGCAAGTGGTTGGAATCTTACTTTTGGGCAAATTTCTCGCGCAAGTGGGTGAGCATATCCACCGTCATGGTCTCAAGGTCGTACTGCGGCGCCCAGTCCCACTCTTGGCGGGCACAAGTGTCGTCGAGGCAGTCGGGCCATGAATCGGCAATAGCCTGGCGCAACGGGTCAAGCTCATAAGTCATCTTAAAGCCCGGCACATGCTCCTGAATCTTGGCGCAGATAATCTCCGGGTCGAAGCTCATCGAAGCAATGTTAAACGAGTTGCGGTGTATGAGCCTGTCGGGGTTAGCCTCCATAATCTCAATAGCGGCGCGCAGAGCATCGGGCATATACATCATGTCCATAAAGGTGCCCGGCTTGAGCGGACACTTAAAGTCCTCGCCCTTGGCAGCACTGTAGTAGATGTCTACAGCATAGTCGGTGGTGCCGCCGCCCGGAGGAGTGGTGTAAGAGATAAGGCCCGGGAAGCGCACCGAACGGGTGTCCACACCAAAGCGGCGTGCATAATAGTCGGAGAGCATCTCGCCCGTCACCTTAGTCACACCATAGATAGTGTCAGGCCGCTGAATAGTGTCTTGTGGAGTCTTCACATGAGGAGTAGAGCGTCCAAAACTGCCTATCGAACTGGGTGTAAACACTGCACAACCCTTCTCTCTTGCCACTTCAAGAGTGTTGTAGAGGCCGCCCACACCTATCTTCCATGCCAGCTGAGGCTTTGCCTCGGCCACCGCGCTCAGCAATGCTGCCAGATTATAGATAGTGTCTATCTTATATTTCTCTACAGCATCGGCTATCATCTGCGCATTAGTGATGTCTACCTCCTGCGAGGGGCCGCTCTCAAGCAACACGCCTTTGGGCTCCGCGCCTTTTATAAATCCGGCTACAACATCACCGCCTTGGCAGTGAGCACGTAATTTCATAGTTAGCTCCGAGCCTATCTGCCCGGTAGCGCCTATTATCAGTACATTCTTCATGTCCGTATCTAAGGTTAGAATTGGGGTTAATTATTTTTCTTCGCAAAATTAACGCTTTTTCGTAAATTATTCGTAACTTTGAGCAAATATTTTTCCAATACATGGACCTCGCCTCTGAGGGCAGTGCCCATAAAATCTCTTAACCATGTACACAAATTTCAAACAACACCTCGCCAACGAGCTTAAAGAAATCAAAGAAGCCGGCCTTTATAAAAACGAGCGCGTAATCACCACTCCGCAAAGCGCCGCCATCAATGTTCAAGGATCCGACCAAGAAGTGCTCAACTTCTGCGCCAACAACTACCTCGGCCTCGCCGACGACTCCGACCTCATCCGCGCCGCCAAAGCAGCCATGGACTCCCACGGCTACGGCATGTCGTCAGTAAGATTCATCTGCGGCACACAAGACCTTCACAAACAACTCGAAAAAGAAATATCCGACTATTTCAAGACCGAAGACACCATACTCTACGCCGCCTGCTTCGACGCCAACGGCGGTCTCTTCGAGCCTCTCTTCACCGAGCAAGACGCCATCATCTCCGATAGCCTCAACCACGCCTCTATAATCGACGGCGTGCGCCTCTGCAAAGCTAAACGCTTCCGCTACAAAAACGCCGACATGGCCGACCTGGAACGCTGCCTGAAAGAAGCCGCTGACTGCCGATTCAAAATCATAGCCACCGACGGTGTATTCTCAATGGACGGCAACGTAGCCCCCATGGATAAAATCACCGAGCTCGCCGAAAAATACGACGCCCTGGTAATGGTCGACGAAAGCCACTCCGCAGGTGTGGTAGGCGCCACAGGCCACGGTGTAGCCGAAAAATACAACTGCTACGGCAAAATCGACATCTTCACCGGCACACTGGGCAAATCGTTCGGCGGCGCAATGGGCGGATTCACCACCGGCCCCAAAGAGATCATCGACATGC
>CAYVAK010000195.1:0-2094 GCA_964448425.1 uncultured Sangeribacter sp. | reverse complement strand
TGTAGCGGTTGTCGTAGGTGATGTAGGGGTTCTCAAGATCCACCCGATAGCCCATTTTGTGGGTCAGGTCGGTCCACTCTTTGGTGTATTTCATCACTTCTCGACGGCAAGCTGCGTTGTAGTCGTCTACCGATATCTTTTTGCCAATATCCTCTTTGGTTATGCCGAGGCTCTTCTCCACACCGAGCTCCACCGGCAGACCATGGGTGTCCCAACCGGCTTTGCGCTTCACATGGAAGCCTTTCATTGTCTTGTAGCGGCAAAAGATATCTTTGATGGTACGAGCCATTACGTGGTGAATGCCCGGCATACCGTTGGCCGACGGGGGACCTTCGTAGAATACGAACGATGGACATCCTTCGCGTTCTTTCATGCTGCGGTGAAACAGGTCGTGGGCATCCCAGAGCTCAAGCATCTCTTTGTTGACGTTGGAGAGCGATAGCTGACCGTTATATTCTTTAAATTTCATTTAGCTTGCTATGTTTATTGGAGGTTGTTTATTCTGCTTAATTTGTGGAGCCTTACACTTTGAGGCCTCAGAGCGCCCCGCGCCGGGGGGGGATTGATGCCCACCCTTTGAGGAGAGACGGCCGAGGAGGAGGCTACCTTTATTTGTTGAATTTCCCACCCTTGAGGCCGCCTTTGGCGCCTCCGGTCAGGGAGAATATGTTCTGATCGTAGGTAAATGTCTTGCTCTCTATGGCGCGTTTGCGCTTCAGGGCGAGCTCTACCAACTTATCCATCAGGGCTGCGAAACTGATGCCGGTGGCTTCCCAAAGATAGAATGAAAGGCTGCCGGGGATGGTGTTTATCTCGTTGACATACACCTGATTGTCGGCTTCATCTATCATTACATCTACGCGGCTCACACCGTGGCAGGAGAGCACTCGGAATGTCTCGGCAGCTATGAACCGGATCTTCTCGCTCATCTCTTCGGGCAGAAGTGCCGGAATGCGCTTCTCGGAGGCTTGCATGCCTTTTGCACTCTTTCCGCCACCCATATATTTGTCTTCGTATGAGAGGAAGTCGCCTGTCTTTACGGGCTCTTCGCACACACTCGACTGATGCTCGTCGGCATCACCAAGCACTGAGCAGTTGATCTCTTTGAGCTGCTCTATCATGTGCTCCACTATGATGCGCTGCGAGAATTTCTCGGCGTTGGTGATCTTGGCCACCAGCTCTTCGCGGTTGGCTGCCTTGCCTATGCCCACACTGGAGCCCAGATTGGCAGGCTTCACTATCACCGGATAGCCAAGCTCTTTCTCCACTTTGGCTACTATGCTCTCGCGCTCCGAAAACCATTGACGGTCGGTAAACCATACGTAGTCCACCACCGGAATACCCTCGGAACGGAGTATCATTTTCATTGTGATTTTGTCCATACCATTAGCCGATGAGAGGGTGTTGCAACCGGCAAACGGTATGCCGATTGTCTCCAGCAAGCCCTCAAACACACCGTCTTCGCCATTAGTGCCGTGGAGCACGGGGATCACTACGTGTAGCTGTGCCACTACCTCGTGGCGGTTGGAGAATCGCGATGTCTTGGCTTTATAGAGGTTGTAGTCGCCGTATTCGGGACGCATAAACACTTCTGTACACTTGGCTGTCAAGGCTTTCATATCCTTGTAATTGCGTATGTTCAGAAGGTCGGCACCCGTGTACCAGCGGCCCTGCTTCGATATATAAATCGGTGTGATTTCGTATTTGTTTTGGTCAAATGCATTGATAGCTTGTAAGGCGGAAATCACTGATATTTCGTGTTCTACGCTGCGACCGCCGAAAAAAACCGCTATGTTTGTTTTCATTGTAGTTAATGCGTTACTGTGCTGCCATCAGAGGAGGTAGGGAGGTGGATTCCGGCAACTATGTTTTAGTTATATATATATTAATGTGCAAAATTACAAAAAAAATGTCTAATACACCACCCCTCCCCCAACTTCGTCCTTAAATCTAAACAACTTCGCTCTTGAATCTACACAACTTCGCTCTTAAATCTACTCAACTTCCTTATTGAATCTACAAAAAACAACAGAGTCTGTGCCTCACTTAAATTTTGAGACAGCCGCCACCCGCCGTGTAGGGATGCACCACGGT
>CAYVAK010000194.1:0-2105 GCA_964448425.1 uncultured Sangeribacter sp. | reverse complement strand
AAGCAATCGGGGCGTAGCGCAGTCCGGTTAGCGCACCTGCTTTGGGAGCAGGGGGTCGCGAGTTCGAATCTCGCCACCCCGACGATACACAATCAACAGCAATCAGATGGTCTGTTGATTGTGTTTTTTTTATTTCCCCCTTGCCAATAGTCAGCTTACACCCATCCGAAAGTTGGATGGATACCGGCCGACATACAAAGAAGGCTGCGCCTTGGTGGACGCAGCCTATATGGGGAATATGCCTCTGTAGGGCGGTTAACGCTGTGTGAGAAGGTATTGTGCTATCTGCACTGCGTTGAGTGCCGCTCCTTTCTTTATCTGGTCGTCAACGGCCCAGAAAGTAAGGCCTTTGGGGTCGGCCAGGTCTTTGCGCAGGCGGCCCACATAGACGGGGTCTGTGCCGGCTGCGTGAAGGGGCATGGGGTATTCTTTGTTGGCGGGATTGTCGATGACCACGAGTCCGGGAGCTGCCTCCATTGCTCGGCGCACATCTTCGATGCTGAGTGCATCTTTAGTGCGCACCCAGATGGCTTCGCTGTGGGCTCTCATCACGGGCACTCTGACGCAGGTGGCGCTCACTTGCAGGTCGGGACAGTGCATGATTTTCTTAGTCTCGTTATACATTTTCATCTCCTCTTTGGTGTAGTCGTTGTCGGTGAAGACGTCGATTTGAGGTATGAGGTTGAAGGCGAGTTGGTCGGAAAATTTGCTGATGGTGGGCTTTTCGCCTTTCACCAGTTGCTCTGTCTGCACGCGGAGCTCTTCCATGCCTTTGGCGCCGGCACCCGATGCAGCTTGATATGTGGCCACGTGTACACTCTCAATGGGTGAGAGGTCGTGGATTGGCTTGAGGGCCACTACCATTAGAATGGTGGTGCAGTTGGGGTTGCCGATTATGCCTTTAGGACGCATCAGGGCGTCGGCAGCGTTGACTTCGGGCACTACGAGGGGCACATCGGGGTCCATGCGGAAGGCCGATGAATTGTCGATCATCACAGTGCCGTGTTTTGTGATGGTAGAAGCGAATGCTTTCGAGACATCGCCGCCGGCCGATACGAATGCGTAGTCTATGCCTTTGAAGTCGTCGTTGTCGCGAAGCTCTTTCACTTCATATTCTTTGCCTCGGAAACTGTATTTACGGCCGGCGCTGCGAGAGCTGCCGAAGAGTGTGAGACCATCGAAGGGGAAGTTCTGCTCGTCGATAACTCTGAGAAACTCTTGGCCTACGGCTCCGCTGGCGCCTACTATTGCTATATTCATGATGCTATGAATATTGATGGTTGGTGTAGGTGGGGGGCTTATTGAAGTCCGTCGACAGCTACGCTGCGGTCAATTTTAGATACGAGGCCTTGGAGCACTTTGCCGGGGCCGAGCTCTGTAAATTCGGTAGCGCCGTCGGCTATCATGCTTTGCACATCTTGAGTCCAGCGCACGGGAGCGGTGAGCTGTTTCAGGAGGTTTTCTTTAATCTCTTTGGGGCATGTGTGAGGTTTGCCATCCACGTTTTGGTAGACGGGGCAGATGGGCTCTTTCACTTCGGCAGCTTCGATGGCTACAGCGAGCTCTTCTTGAGCGGGCTGCATCAGGGGGCTGTGGAAAGCGCCACCCACTTTAAGCTTGAGGGCTCTCTTGGCGCCGGCAGCTTTGAGCTGTTCGCAAGCGGCGTCGATGCCTTCTTCAGTGCCGGAGATTACTATCTGGCCGGGGCAGTTGTAGTTGGCGGGGGCCACGATGTCGTCGATGCCTGCGCAGATTTCTTCTACCTTCTCGTCGGGGAGGGCGATGATGGCAGCCATGGTTGAGGGGCGGAGTTCGCAAGCTTTTTGCATAGCTTGAGCGCGGGCGGCTACCAGGCGGAGGCCATCTTCAAATGAGAGGGCGCCGGCAGCTACGAGAGCTGAAAATTCGCCGAGTGAGTGGCCGGCCACCATGTCGGGAGCAAATTTCTCGCCGAGGCTTTTGGCCAAGATTACACTGTGTAGGAAGATTGCCGGTTGGGTCACCTTTGTTTGCTTCAAATCCTCTTCGGTGCCTTCAAACATCAGGTCGGTGATGCGGAATCCGAGCACTTCGTTGGCTTTTTCAAACAGCTCGTGAGCTTGAGC
>CAYVAK010000193.1:0-2176 GCA_964448425.1 uncultured Sangeribacter sp. | reverse complement strand
GGCAGTCTTTAAAGCCTTTGTGTAGTTGGGTTATTTTGCGTCGTGATTACTTTTCGGCAGCTTTAGCTCTTGATGAGCGGCGTTTGGGGGCTTCGGGAGCTTTCACTTCCTCGATGCCGGCAAGTGCGCTGTCGATAATGATACGGCCGCAATATTCACACACGATTACTTTCTTGTGCATGCGGATTTCGAGTTGGCGCTGTGGCGGCACACGGTTGAAGCAACCGCCGCAAGCGTTGCGCTGAATGGTTACGATGCCAAGTCCGTTGTGTGTGTTTTGACGAATGCGTTTAAAGGCTTGAAGTGTGCGTGAGTCTACTTCGGGCTCAAGGTCGAGGGCTTGCTGGCGAAGGCGTTCTTCTTCGGCTTTTGTCTCCGACACGATGTCGGCCAGCTCTGCGCGTTTCTCTACCAGGATGTGCTCGTTGTCGGTGAGTTCCTCTTTTGCCTTGTCTACTTCCACGCCTTTCTCATCCAAGGTGCGTGAGAAGTCGCGGATGTTTTTCTCGGCAAGTTCTATTTCGAGACCTTCAAATTCAATCTCTTTGTTGAGGAAGTCGTATTCTCTGTTGTTGCGCACATTGTCTTGCTGCTGGCGATAGCGGTCTATCTTGATTTGACGTTCCTCTATCTCGCCGTTTTTCTGAGCAATGAGTCGATTGAGCTCTTTGATGTCATCTTGATATTTGTTGATGCGTGTTTTGTAGCGCTCAATCTCATCTTCGAGGTCTTTGACTTCGTGGGGAAGTTCGCCGCGGAGAGTGCGGATGCGGTCTATTTCGCTCAAGATTTTTTGAAGTTCATAAAGCGATTTGAGGCGCTCTTCCACGCTGCGTTCTTTGTCCGACTTTTTCTCTGTTGCCATATATATGATGTATAATCTATGATTACATTATATTTATCGGATTCTTTTCTGTCTCCGAGAAATAGGTTACAAAGTTAGGAAATTTTTCGCGAATTATGCGAGAAAATATTTTTTTTGTACAAAGCTCACTCTCAAAGTGGCCTATATCGGCTATTAGAATCTGCGAGCTCCAGGAGGTGAAGTCGTGGTATTTCACGTCGCCGGTGAGGATTGCATCGGCTCCCAAGCTCACGGCTGTGGGTATCAGGTAGCCGCCCGAGCCGCCACACACTGCCACACGGTTCACCACCAGGCGCGGCGATGAGCTGCTGTAGCGCAGGGCGCGTATTTTGAATTTCTCTTTCACTTGGCGGAGAAATTCGAGCACCGGGGTGCCCTCAATGTCGCCTATGAAGCCTATGCCGCTATTGGGGTCGCATTTGTTGGGCTCCAGCACTGCGAGGTTGCGCATGCCTATGGTGCGGGCTATTTCGTAGTTCACACCTTGTGAGGCCGCATCAAGGTTGGTGTGGGCCGAGTAGATAGCTATATTGTGGCGAATGGCATACGACACTATCCTCTCGGTGGGGGTGCTGTCGGTGAGGCATTTGAGACCTTTGAAGATGAGCGGGTGGTGTGATATCACCAGATTGCAGGAGCGCTTGTGGGCCTCGGCCATCACATCTTCGGTGACATCCAGGCATAGCAAGGCTGCCGACACATTCATTTGATAGTCGCCCACTTGCAAGCCGGCATTGTCGTAGCTCTCTTGCAAGGCGCGCGGCGCTACATCTTCTATTGCGGCGCAAATATCTATTACTTTTGCCATTATTGTGAGTGTATGCTTTGTGTATGTGGGTAAGGTCTTTGCCCCGGGAGTAAAGATTTTATTGCCCGGGGGTAAAGACTTTATCTGTTATTTCGCAGGGTTGAGTGCCAATTGCAGCTCATCGAGTTGAGCTTGGTCAATGGGCGAGGGCGATTCGTTCATCACATCGCGGCCGGAATTGTTTTTGGGGAATGCGATGACGTCGCGGATGGTGTCGAGCTCGGCAAGGATTGAGACGAAGCGGTCGAAGCCGAGTGCCAGACCTCCGTGAGGGGGTGCTCCGTATTTGAAGGCGTTCATCAGGAAGCCGAATTGCTCGTGGGCTTTCTCAGGTGTGAAGCCAAGAAGCTCAAACATAGTGTCTTGGAGCTCTGAGTTGTGGATTCTTATTGAGCCACCGCCCAGCTCTGTGCCGTTGACCACAATGTCGTAAGCTTCAGCGCGCACTTTGCCGGTGTCGGAGTGAAGCAGTGGTATGTCGGCGGGGTTGGGTGAGGTGAAGG
>CAYVAK010000192.1:0-2192 GCA_964448425.1 uncultured Sangeribacter sp. | reverse complement strand
GGGAGGAGGGCCACCGGGGGGTGAGGGGAGGAGGCCCGCCGGGGGTGAGGGGAGGAGGGCCACCGGGGGGTGAGGGAACGGACAGCGGGAGGGGGGTTGGCGGGGTGGGGATTTTTTGCTAATTTTGCAGGGTAATTGTATATGTTAATTGTATAGAATTTTATGAGTGTTACCAGTAAATTAAGTTTCCGGCCACAGCTGTGGTCGGCGTTGAGAAATTATGACGCCAAGACTTTTCGCTCTGACCTTACGGCGGGAGTTGTGGTTGGTATTGTGGCTCTGCCTCTGGCAATTGCGTTTGCCATTGCGAGTGGAGTGGGCCCGTCGGTGGGCCTGATTACGGCTATTATAGGCGGCTTTATGGTGTCGGCCTTTGGCGGTAATTCGGTGCAGATTGGCGGCCCCACGGGTGCCTTTATTGTGATTGTGTATGGCATTATAGAGCGTTTCGGCCTTGAGGGTTTGGCTATAGCTACTCTTATGGCGGGCTTGATTCTGGTGCTTATGGGCCTGTTTCGGTTGGGCTCTGTGATTAAGTTTATCCCCTACCCTATTATTGTGGGCTTTACGGCGGGTATTGCGCTGACCATTTTCACCACACAGGTGAATGATTTTCTGGGTCTCGGGCTCACGGGCCTGCCGGGCGAGTTTCTGCCTAAGTGGGGCGCATATCTGAGCAATCTGAACTTGATAGACCTGCCCACGCTGGCGGTGTCGGTGGCCACTTTGGCCATCATAATCGGGGTGCCGCGCATTTCCAAGAAGTTGCCGGGCTCTCTGATAGCTATTATAGTGGTGACTGTGGCGGTGTATCTGCTGCACAGTGTGATGCCGGAGCTTGCTATCACCACCATCGGTGAGCGTTTCGGCGAAATGCGGACCGACATTCCGGAGCCTCACGGCTTTGCGCTTAACATGGCTACTATCAACCAGTTGCTACCCTCAGCGTTTACTATTGCGGTGCTGGGAGCTATTGAGTCGTTGCTTTCGGCCACTGTGGCCGACGGTGTGACCGGCTCGCACACTCGCTCCAACACGGAGCTGATAGGCCAGGGGCTGGCCAACATTGCGGTGCCGTTTTTCGGCGGCATACCGGTGACGGGAGCTATAGCACGCACTATGACAAATATCACCAACGGCGGTCGCACACCGGTGGCGGGCATTATCCACGCGGTGGTGTTGCTGCTGATATTCATATTCTTGATGCCGCTTATCAGCTATGTGCCGATGGCGTGTCTGGCGGGCGTGCTGATGGTGGTGGCCTACAATATGAGTGGCTGGCGCACCATTGCGGGCCTCTTTAAGGCGCCCAAGAGCGATGTGGCTGTGATGGTGGTGACATTTGTTCTGACTGTGATTTTCGACCTCACGATTGCTATTGAGATTGGCCTGTTGCTGGCCATAGTGATGTTCCTGCGAAGGGTGATGGAGAACACTGAGATAAAGGTGTATTCCGACCAGCTGGATGTGGCTGAGGGCACCGACCTTGACTCCTCGCACCATGAGGTGCTGGATGTCAGAAAGGGTGTTGAGGTGTATGAAATCGACGGCCCGTTCTTCTTCGGTGTGGCCACCAAGTTTGATGAGTTGATGCGCTCCACCACGGGTGCGGAGGCTCCGAAGGTGAGGATACTGAGGATGCGTAAGGTGCCGTTTGTCGACTCTACGGCGCTCCACAATCTTGAGATATTGATACGTTCGTCGCAGGCCGACGGCATCCATGTGGTGCTATCGGGCGTGCGTGATTCGGTGAAGGCGGTGCTGATGCACGCCGGCATTGATAAGTTGATAGGCGAAGACCACATATGCCCTCACATTTCCAAGGCGGTGGTGATGGCCAACGCCATAGCCGATAAGGAGTAAGCGGCGAGAGCGCGACTCGAAGAAAAAAGTTAAGGCTGCCGGGCAGATGTCGGGCAGCCTTAATTGTATGTTTTACCGCCGAGGTTAGCGGGCGGCGTTGAGGGTTGCGATTTTTACTATGACGTCGCGGGCTTTCTCCATGGAGGGGATGGGCACGAATTCGAAGCGGCGGTGGAAGTTGAGGCCACCGGCGAAGATGTTGGGACAGGGAAGGCCTTTGAATGAGAGTTGTGCGCCGTCGGTGCCGCCGCGGATGGGCTGCACTTTGGGGGTGACGCCGGCTTCTTTCATGGCTTGGAGGGCGAGGTCAATGATGTGCATCACGGGCT
>CAYVAK010000191.1:0-2252 GCA_964448425.1 uncultured Sangeribacter sp. | reverse complement strand
ATATTTTTAGTTCCTGTAACATAGTCGGATCATTCTTATGCCGCAAAGATATACACAAAACTGCAAAAGCCAAAATAAAATGGGGATTAAATTTGATTCTATTTTTGATTTCGGGTGTATTTTACCCGATTTCGGAAATAGATTACCCAAACAGGTGCTGTTGGGGACAGCGATGAGGGGCGGGGAAGACGGGACCGGGCGGGGATTTTTGGATGTGGAGAAAAATTGGTAATTTTGCGGTGGGTTTTGCACGCCGGTTTTGCGTGACGAAGAGCACCGTAGAGCTCGGAAGAGCAGAAGCGCTGAAAACGCGAGGAAGAGCACCGGAAACGCGAGGAAGAGCACCGTAGAGCTCGGAATCGCAGAAGCACCGGAAACGCGAGGTTTTGTATTGCGAAAAGCACCGTAGAGGCACACCTCAAGAACGCGGAAGAGCTCGGCGAAGAGCACACCTCAAGTGCGGATAGCCGGCGGTTGGAAGCCCGATTTATTAATTGACAATCTTTTTATTTGATGATTACTCAGGAACTTTTAAAAGAGACTTTTGAGCGCAAGCTGGCGCTGAGGAGGTATCTTTGACATCGACTCCAAGAAAATAGAGGTCGAGGAAGAAGAATTACGCACTCATGTGGCAGATTTTTGGGAAGACCGCTCTGCCGCTGAAGCCCAAATGAAGAAAATTAAGGAGCTCCATTTCTGGATTGACTCTTACACTGAGCTGGATAAGCAGGTGGAAGAGCTCCAACTGGCTTTCGACTTTGTGAAGGAGGGGCTGGTGAGCGAAGAGGAGGTGGATGCCCAATATGCTGCATGCGCCAAGATGCTCGAGAAGCTTGAGCTTCGCAATATGTTGCGTCGCGAGGAAGATAAGCTCGGGGTGGTGCTCCGAATCAACTCCGGAGCCGGCGGCACTGAGAGCCAGGACTGGGCGCAGATGCTTATGCGCCTGTATCTGCGCTGGGCCGAGCGCCACGGCTATAAGACTTCGATAGCGCAGCTCCTTGAGGGCGACGATGCCGGCATAAAGTCGGTGACTATCAACATTGAAGGCGACTATGCCTATGGCTATCTCAAGAGCGAAAACGGTGTGCACCGTCTGGTGAGGGTGAGCCCCTACAATGCTCAGGGTAAGCGCATGACCTCGTTTGCCTCGGTGTTTGTGACTCCGCTTGTCGACGACACTATTGATATTCAGATTTCGCAAGCACTTCTTTCTTGGGACACTTTCCGAAGTGGCGGCGCCGGCGGACAGAATGTGAATAAAGTGGAGTCGGGTGTACGCCTGCGCTATCAATATAAGGACCCGTATACCGGCGAGGAGGAGGAGATTCTCATCGAGAATACCGAGACCCGCGACCAGCCTAAGAATAAGGAAAATGCTCTGCGCCACCTCAAGTCGATTCTATACGAGAAAGAGATGGAGCATCGCCGCGCCGAACAGGCTAAAGTGGAGGCCGGCAAGAAGAAGATTGAATGGGGCAGCCAGATACGAAGCTATGTCTTTGACGACCGCAGGGTGAAAGACCACCGCACCAACTATCAGACTTCAGATGTGAATGGTGTGATGGACGGCAACATAGATGAGTTTATCAAGGCTTATCTAATGGAATTTGCCGCCACTCTGGAGTAACCCGTCCCGGACCACTCGGCACTCCTCCCTCAGCTCTTCCTCGTCGTCCCTGACCACTCGGCACTCCTCCCTCAGCTCTCTCCTATCTCATTTCACCTCTTTGGAAATCTCTATCGCGATGCTTAAATTTAGAAGAATCATATTCGTTGCCATTATGCTCGCAGCCGTGAGCCTGAATGGCAACGCTCGTAAACGGGCCACCAAGCTCTCCACCGAGGGGCTCGACACTATAGCCATGACCGCCGGCTCCATCACCGTGTGCTCACCCTGTGTGAGCTGCAACAAGGGTTATAACCTGGAGCAGGTGGTGTTTTCCGGTTTCGAGAAGAAAGCGGAGTCGACTAAAGAGTCGTTTTTCATCACCAACAACACCGACCGCCCGCTCATAGCTGTGGACATCTACATAGAATATCTCACCATGGACGACCGTCAGCTCCACAAGCGCTATCTGTCGCTCACCTGCGACATTCCGGCGGGTGAGACGCGCAATGCCGACATCAAGTCGTGGGACACGCAGAAGTCGTTCTACTACTATAAGTCGGGAGCACCGGCGCGGCGCAAGGCCTCACCGTTTAAAATTAAAATCACCACTGTGAGCTACAATTTGCGGCAGTAAAAGCGC
>CAYVAK010000190.1:0-2304 GCA_964448425.1 uncultured Sangeribacter sp. | reverse complement strand
GGATACCCCATGCGGCTGACGGAAGACCCAGCGGGTCTTCCCTACAAGCTGTCGAGCAGGCCAAGGAATATCCAATCCATTTGCCGAGCAGGCCAAGGAATATCCAATCCATTTGTCGAGCAGGCCAAGGAATATCCAATCCATTTGTCGAGCAGGCCAAAGAATATCCAATCCATTTGTCGAACAAGCCAAGGAATATCCAATCCATTTGTCGAGCAGGCCAAGGAATATCCAATCCATTTGTCGAGCAGGCCAAGGAATATCCAATCCATTTGTCGAGCAGGCCAAAGAATATCCAATCCATTTGCCGAACAGGCCAAGGAATGTCCAATCCATTTGTCGAGCAGGCCAAAGAATAAAACCTCCATCCTCCCAAAAACAAAAAAAGGAAAACTCGCACGTTTTCCTTTTTTTGTTTAAAGTATCCCTTACAAAGAGTTCATTTCTTTTCGAGATGACGTTTACGGTAGCCGTTCGGCGTTTCGCCCACATTCTTATAGAATGCGGCATAGAACGACTGGCGGTTAGCAAACCCAACCATTGCACTAATTTCTTCCACGTTCTTGTCAGCGTAACGCTTATCGGTCAATAAATGCAACGCATCTTTGATACGATATTCGTTCAACAAACAAGAATAATTCTGCCCAAAGCGTGAATTGACCACGGCCGACAAATAGCGTGTGTTAGTCTTCAATTCCTTAGCTAAGTCTTTTGCAGAATAATTAGGGTCCTTGTACTTTTTCTGAACCACGATAATGTTCAGAATCTTGTCGTACAATTCATCAGCCAACTCTGCTCTGATCAAAGATCGGTAAGCAGCCTTCTTTTCTTTCTTCTCTCTCAAGTTGTAGGGGCGCTTCTTCGGGGCCTCTGCCGCCTGAGCTTCCACTTGTTTTGCTTCGTCACTCATCTGCTTCTTTTGTTTGGTTAGTTAATGAAAAACTCTATTGTTTTATCAAAATAATTTTTGTAGCACAAAATTGGGAATATTTTTTCTTTCATGCAAATTTTTTTGCGAATATTTTTGCCATCGGGCCACATTTCTTAAGATTCAGGAACGAGAAAAACTTTTAACCTGCCGCCTCACCGAGCGTCAATATTCTTCGTTTCGCCCTTTTTTCGGTGTTTTTACGTGGGTTATCCTCCGTTTTCTCGTTTTTAATTCGTAACTTTGCAGTCCATCATCATATACCTTATTATATATAGATATGCTGCATACATTAAAAACTTATTTTGGCTATGACAGTTTCCGCCCTTTGCAGGAGGAAATTATCCGACATATACTCGACCGCCGTGACACCGTAGTGCTGATGCCTACGGGCGGCGGCAAGTCCATCTGCTACCAACTCCCGGCCTTGCTGATGGAGGGTGTCACCGTGGTGGTGTCGCCCCTCATCTCGCTCATGAAGGACCAGGTGGACGCCCTGCGCGCCAACGGCATCCCGGCCTGCGCGCTCAACAGCACCAACAACGAGGAGGAGAACTTCCTCATCCGACGGGATTGCCAACTGGGCAAAATCAAGCTGCTCTACATCTCGCCGGAGCGCCTCCTCATGGAGACGAACTACCTCCTCAACGGCCTCAAGATTGCCCTCTTTGCCATCGACGAGGCGCACTGCATCTCACAGTGGGGCCACGACTTCCGCCCGGAATACACCCAACTGGGCACGCTGCGGCAACTCTTCCCGGAGGTGCCCATGGTGGCCCTCACCGCCACAGCGGACAAGATTACCCGCGAGGATATCGTGCGACAGCTCAACCTGAGGGACCCCAAGGTGTTCATCTCGTCCTTCGACCGTCCCAACCTCAGCCTCACCGTCAAGCGGGGCTTTGACAAGAAGGAGAAGACGCGCGCCATCCTCGACTTTATCGATCGACACCCTGGCGACTGCGGCATCATCTACTGCATGAGCCGCAAGACCACGGAGCAGGTGGCGCAGGAATTGGCTCGCCACGGCATCCATACGGCCATCTACCACGCGGGCCTCTCCCCCTCGGTCCGCGAACGCACCCAGGAGGATTTCATCAATGACCGCGTGCAGGTGGTGTGCGCCACCATCGCCTTCGGCATGGGCATCGACAAGAGCAACGTGCGCTGGGTGATCCATTACAACTTGCCCAAGAGCATCGAGAGTTTCTATCAGGAGATTGGCCGTGCGGGACGTGACGGCATGGACAGCGACACGCTGCTCTTCTACTCCATGGCGGACCTCATCACACTCACTCACTTCGCCAACGAGAGCGGCCAGCAGCAGATCAACACTGAGAAGCTGCGCCGCATGCAACAATATGCCGAGTCGGACA
>CAYVAK010000189.1:0-2319 GCA_964448425.1 uncultured Sangeribacter sp. | reverse complement strand
GGGGCGTCAGGGGGCTATTTTACGTTGTGGGCGGCGGCGAGGAGCAGCTCGGAGATGGTGGGGTGGGAGAAGATGGTGTTGCAGATATCTTCTCGGGTGGCTTTGCGGGCCATCAGGTCGGCTGCTTGCTGTGCCAGGTCGGCGGCTTGTGCGCCCATGATGTGTGCACCGATGAGGCGGCCGGTGGCTTTGCAGAATATGAGTTTGCAGAGGCCTTCGGATTCGCCCATTGAGAGTGCTTTGCCGTTGGCGCGATAGAATGATGTGCCGCAGGCTATTTCGAGGCCTTTGTCTTTGCATTGCTGTTCGGTGAGGCCTGCCATGCCACATTCGGGGGTGATGAACACTGCGGAGGGGATGATTCCGAAGTCGATGGTGTCGGTTTTGCCTTGGATGTGGTTGAGGGCTCTGATGCCTTGGAATGTGGCCACGTGGGCGAGCATTGTTTTGGCATTGACGTCGCCGATGGCGTAGATGTGGGGCACTTCGGTGAGCATGTTTTCGTCGACGGGGATTGGGGCAGAGGGGCGTTCTGCGGGTTTGAATCCGGCGGCTTGGAGGTTGAGGCCTTCGGTGTGGGGTTTGCGGCCCACGGCCATCAGGATGTCGGTTGAGGTGACGGTTTCCTCTTTGCCTTTAAGCTCGTAGGTGACGAGTGCTTCGCCTTCTGCGGTCTGCTCTATGCGTTTTACGGCTGCGCCTGTGAGAATTTGGATGCCTTGTTTTGAGAGGCTTTGTTTGAGGCGTTTGGCTATGTCGCTATCGAATGGAGGCAGGATTTGCTTCATGAATTCGATTACGGTGACTTTGCTGCCCAGGGCGTTGAAGATTCCGGCAAACTCGATGCCGATGACACCGCCGCCCACAATTGTGAGGCTTTCGGGGATGTGGTCGATGGCGAGTATGCGGGTGGAGTCCATCACTATTGGGAGGTCGGCACCGGGTATGGGGAGCGATTTGGAGTCGGAGCCGGTGGCTATGATGATGTTGGTGGCGGTGTATTCTTCTCCGGCGGCTACTATGGTGGAGCTGTCTTTGAAGGATGCGTATTCGCTCACCAGGTTCACTTTGGCTTGGCGGAGCATGGTGTCGATGCCGGAGCGCAGTGTGGCTACGACTTCGTTTTTGCGGTCCATCACCTTGTTGAAGTCGAATTCGAAGGTGAAGTTGTCGATGCCAAATTTGTCAGCGTCTTTGAATTGGGCAATTATTTCGGCGTTTTTCACCATGCATTTGGTGGGAATGCAGCCTGCGTTGAGGCAGGTGCCGCCGAGGTGTTTGCCTTCAAAGAGGGTCACGGAGAGGCCTCTGCGGGCAGCGTCCAGGGCGGTTTCGTAGCCGCCCGGACCTGCACCGATTATGATAAGGTCGGATGTGTTCATGTCTCTATTGGGCTTTAGAAGCGAGGTAGGCCTTGTAGTTGAGGATCGGGTGCTTTGCGGCGGTGGTTTCGTCGAGCTTGCGCACTATGGTGCTCACGGGGGCGTCTTTCACTATTTCGGGGGTTTCGCGGGCTTCTTTGGCCACGGTGTGCATCACTTCGATGAATTCGTCGAGGGTCTCGAGGCTTTCGGTTTCGGTGGGCTCGATCATCATCGACTCGTGGAAGAGGAGCGGGAAGTAGATTGTGGGAGCGTGGAAGCCGTAGTCAAGGAGGCGTTTGGCGACGTTGAGGGTTGTGACGCCGGTTGATTTGTCTTTCAAGCCGTCGAACACGAATTCGTGTTTGCATACACCTTGGATGGGGAGCAGGTAGTCGTCTTTGAGCGATTCTTTGATGTAGTTGGCGTTCAGGGTGGCCATCGGGCCTACGTTTTTGATGTTTTCTTTGCCCAGTGTGAGGATGTAGGCGTAGGCGCGGAGCATCACTCCGAAGTTGCCCAGGAATGCTGAGATGCTGCCGAGGCTTTGGGTGTCGGTGCCGATGTGGAATTTGCCTTGTTCGTCTTTGCTGACTCTGGGGTTGGGGAGCAGGTGTTCGAGGCCTTTGCGCACACCTACGGGGCCTGAGCCGGGGCCGCCGCCGCCGTGAGGTGTTGAGAATGTTTTGTGGAGGTTGATGTGCATGATGTCGAATCCCATGTCGCCGGGGCGCACTTTGCCGAGCAGGGGGTTGAGGTTGGCTCCGTCGTAGTAGAGGAGGCCGCCGGCGTTGTGGACGAGTTGGGCTATTTCGAGGATTTCGGTTTCAAACATGCCCAGGGTGTTGGGGTTTGTCATCATGATGCCGGCTATCTCGTCGTTGAGCAGGGGTTTGAGGTCTTCCACGTCGATTGAGCCGTTGGGTTTTGATTTCACTTCTACCACTTCGAGGCCGCT
>CAYVAK010000188.1:0-2357 GCA_964448425.1 uncultured Sangeribacter sp. | reverse complement strand
TCAGGAGCCTCCCGCGCTTCATTTCGGTCACTCTCCCTCTCCGCCGCTTTTCAAGTCCCGAGGCCTCTCCCCCGGCCCCTCCGCATCACACAAGAAGCGAAGCCGCCGGAGATAAAACTCGAAATCAATATCAGGGAAAATCGAAGCCTCCGAAGCCGGAACCAAAAAGTTGAAGCCGAAGGAGCCAAAATCGTCAAAGCCGGCGAAAGTCGGAGAAGCCGGAGAAGCCGATTACTCTACGGTGACCGACTTGGCAAGGTTGCGCGGCATATCTACATTCTTGCCCTTGTTGATGGCTATGTAGTAAGAGAGCAGCTGCAACGGTATGGAGGTGATGAGCGGTGTGAGGCATTCGGGCACATCGGGCACTTCCAACACATGGTCGGCAAGCTCTTTTATCACGGTGTCGCCTTTGGTCACTATGGCTATGATGGAGCCGCCTCGCGACTTCACTTGCTGCACATTGCTCACTATCTTCTCGTAGAGGTGGTCCTTGGGAGCTATGATTACGGTGGGCATCTCGCTGTCGATAAGCGCTATGGGACCGTGTTTCATCTCCGCTGCCGGATAGCCCTCGGCGTGGATATAGGATATCTCTTTGAGCTTCAGCGCGCCCTCGAGGGCCACCGGGTAGCTATAGCCACGGCCCAGATACAGGAAGTTGCGCGCATAAGTATATATGAGCGAGAGGGTCTTAATCTGCTCATCGAGCTTGAGGGTCTCCTTCACAAGCTTCGGAATCTTAAGCAGGCATTTGGCCACTTCGCTAATCTCATCTTGAGTCATGGAGCCCTTAAACTGGGCCACACTCAGTGCTATCATGGTGAACACGAGCACCTGGCCGGTGAAGGCCTTGGTGGAAGCCACACCTATTTCGGGACCCACATGGATGTAGGTGCCGCTGTGGGTCTCACGCGGTATGGAGGCGCCCACCACATTGCTCACACCGTAGACAAACGCGCCCTTGCTGCGGGCTATCTGGATAGCCGCCAAGGTGTCGGCAGTCTCGCCGCTCTGGCTCACTGCTATAACAATGTCGTTGGGGGTGATTACGGGGTTGCTGTAGCGGAATTCCGAAGCATACTCCACCTCTACCGGTATGCCGCACATGTTTTGGATGAGCTGCTTACCTATCAGGGAGGCGTGCCAAGAGGTGCCGCAAGCCACAATGATGATGCGGTGGCAATTCAGGAATTTGTCCTTATGGTCAAACACACCGTTGAGCATCACGCGCTTGCCGCCATCCACCACACGACCGCGTATGCAATCGGTCATGGTGTTGGGCTGCTCAAATATCTCTTTGAGCATGAAGTGAGGATAGCCGCCCTTCTCCAGCTGAGCTATGGAGAGCTCCAGCTTCTTGACATCTATCTTCGACTCCTTATTATCCAGAGTGAGGAGTTTGAGCTGCTTGCCGCGCTCCATCACTGCTATCTCGTTGTCTTTCACATAGACCACATCCTTGGTGTATTCCACAAAGGGTGTGCCGTCGCTGCCCAGGAAGAATTCATCGTTGCCGATACCAATCACCAGCGGCGAACTGCGCCTTGCTGCAATAATAGTGTCGGGGTTGCCCTTCTCCACCACAGCTACGGCATAGGCACCTACCACCTGATTCAGAGCCTCTCTTACAGCCTCCACCAGCGAGCAACCGGTGGACACACGGATGTGCTCAATGAGCTGAACGAGCACCTCGGAGTCGGTCTCGGTGTGAAACTTGCAGCCATGCAGCGAGAGAGCATCTTTGAGAAGCTGATAGTTCTCAATAGTGCCATTGTGCACAATAGCCAGATTGCCATCTTCGGAGAAGTGGGGGTGGGCATTATAGTCGGTAGGCTCACCGTGGGTGGCCCAACGAGTGTGAGCGATGCCGACGCTCGCGCTCAGGTCTTTATCAGCGCAAAAGCTCTCAAGGTTGCTCACCTTGCCTTTTGCCTTATATACTTTCAGCTCGCCCGACGGACTCACAAGAGCTAATCCGGCGCTATCGTATCCTCTATATTCGAGTCGCTTAAGGCCATTGATAAGTATCTCATACACATTACCTTGGCCCAAGTAACCTACAATTCCGCACATAAATAAATGGTTAAAGTTACAATTAGGGAGGGTGCTAACCCTCTGACATTTAGAACTGTTTCAAGTTGCAAAATTAGTAAAAAAAATTCACACCCCGGCCATCCGGCCCGCATTTAACTAATTTCCGTCGCCGACCCCACTCGCCCTTCCGTCTCCGCCCCACCCGCCATGTAGGGATGCACCCTGGCACATCCACCTGTGTATCAACGCGTTGACAACACAGGGCAGGGGGCTAAACGCAAAGAAGGCTGCGCCTTGCGACGTAGCCTTCCGGTGAGATA
>CAYVAK010000187.1:0-2364 GCA_964448425.1 uncultured Sangeribacter sp. | reverse complement strand
TCCACTTGTCAACATCAAGGCGGCAGATGCTCTCCCTGCAACTCATGCCGACAAGGTGCCTGCTCCTCATGTGATTTATGCTACGCTCGATGCCGAGAAATTGGCAAATTTCAGAGAGAAATTCCCCGCCTGGCGCGATGCCGATTCCTTTAGAATCCTTTGATTCATAGTTAGGCGCATTGCAGGAAGAAGGCATTTAGCTGAAATAAATAAAAAGTGGGTGTGTAATAATTCAAATAAGATATGATGGAGGCCTCGGGTGAACCCATAGGCTCGCCCGCTATCCCGATAAAAAAGAAGCTGCGCCTATTTTGACGCAGCCTCTTTCTTATTCTGAGATTTTGATATTATTTCTGAAGTATGTAGGAGCGGTGAGGAGCGGTGAGGCCGATAAGGCGGCCTTTCTTCACTTTAAACTCTTTTCCATAAACCACATCTTTATATGTGCCATCTGGAAGTCCTGTGGGCAGGTCTACGTGGTTGGCAATGTCTGAGATATTGACTATCGCAGCGCCTTTCTTACCGCGGTTCACAAGAAGCACCTGGCCATTTTCGCTTTTCTGAAGGTCCTCTTTCTGGCCGTTCATTGCCTTGCGGAATTTATTGACAGCTACAACTTCGGGGTGGAAGAACTCGTCGTTACCACGTGCTCCGAGCACATTGTTGCCATAATAGTTTTGGCGAGTAGAGCCCATAGGACGTGAGAAGAACAAGGGCACACCGTTCTGGCGAGCTGTGAGGAACACCCAGCCTGTGCGTATTTGAGCGTCGCTGAGCGAAGCGCTCTCGTGGGCATTGCAATAGGTGTCGTGGCTCTCTACCCATGTGGTGAGGAACTCGGGCGCAGCCTCGTGGCGCCAATCTTTAAGGTCAATATCCTTGGCGCTTTGCTTTTCAAGGGCTTTGCGCAAGAAGTAGCCATAGCCTGACGCTGTCTGGCCGAAGTAGTCAGCATATTCTTTCTCGGGCACGTTTCTGTCTTGAAGCACTTCACCATACACGAAAAGCTCATCGTAGGGCACGGCGAGTTTTACGCCCTTCACGGCCTTGCGACCGGTAGCTACATCCCAGAAGTCGTTGACTTTCACGCCGGCAGCTGTATCAACCGGGTCGGAATGTACGCCTATGTGCTTAGCAGTGTCGTAGCGGAAGCCTCTCACACCGATGCTAAGAAGGTCGTTGACATATTGCATATAGTATTTCTGAAAGTCGGGATTCTCTGTATTGACATCGGGAAGGTTGCCGCTGCCCCAGAGTGTGCATTGATAGCGATCGTTGTAGTCCTGCACGCCTTTCAGACCTTGGCTGTGGTAAAGTTTATCGCGTCCGCCGGCTGCTTTCACCAAATCGTCTGACACCAAGTCAATATCGAATGCAGTGTGGTTGGGGAGCACATCTACAATGACACGAATGCCGTAGCGGTTGGCTGAATCCATCATGGTCACCATTTGCTCTCGTGAACCAACAATGTTGTTGCCTATTTTCCAGTCGGTGGGTTGGTAGTAGTGATACCAGTTGCCTTCTGTGCCCTCTGAGTCAAAAATTTTCTTGTTGCCACCTTCGGGTGAGTAGCAAGCTTGCACGGGTGATGTCTGAATCATTGTGAATCCGGCATCTGCAATAGCCTTCATATTCTTGGCTATCTCGGGGAAGTTCCAGCTCCACACATGAAGTATAGTCTCGGTGTTGGTAGCATCGGGATTACGGGTGATTCTGTCTTTGGCGCTCAGCGAAAATGGCATCACGGCCGATGCTGCAAGCGCACACAATATGAGTTTCTTCATCTATAAATTTTGTTGATGGGTTAAGTATTAGTTATCAAGGGATATTGGCGCTATACGGCCATATTACATGGCTTTAAACGACATGTCGAGACCTTTGACAGAGTGGGTAAGGGCACCTACTGAAATGAAGTCGACGCCAGTCTCGCCGTATTGACGGAGTGTGTCGATGGTGATACCACCCGACGACTCTGTCTCGCATTGTCCGTTTACAATCTTTACTGCCTCGGCGGTGAGCTCCGGTGTGAAGTTGTCAAACATCACGCGGTCAATGCCTCCTATAGCTAGCACTTTGCGCAGGTCGTCGAGATTGCGCACCTCAACTTCTATCTTGAGGTTCTCGTGGTTGGTGGCTTTGCAATATTCTTTAGCGGCTTTTACTGCATTTTCTATTCCGCCGGCAAAGTCTACGTGATTGTCTTTAATGAGAATCATGTCGAAGAGGCCGATGCGGTGGTTCTCGCCGCCGCCGGTTTTAACTGCTTCTTTTTCAAGCAGACGCATGCCGGGAGTGGTCTTGCGAGTGTCGAGCACCTTTGTGTGGAGGCCTTCGAGACGGTCTTGGTAGCGACGAGTCATGGTC
>CAYVAK010000186.1:0-2396 GCA_964448425.1 uncultured Sangeribacter sp. | reverse complement strand
AAATCAAAAATTCAGATTTATTATTTTTATTTAGTCTTTCTCGTTGATGTAGAACTCTATCTCATTTTCTGTTAACAAGTTGACCAATCTACGAGTTATAGCCACTCTCTTACGCGAGCGTGCGGTGACCATGCGTCCCGACTGTGAATCTACGAGCTTGATATATAGTTCGCCCATATTATCCGCGCCCTCTTCGGCCATTACTTCTCTTATTTCATCAAAAGCGGAGATGTCGCGGAAATTGTCGGGGACAAACATGGTGATTTTGTCTATCATTTTGCCCTGTACTTCTGAGAGCAGCGACATTTTTTTGATATTGAAATCAAGTGTGTCGGGCTTATAGCGCGATGGCGTGATTTCAGCTGAAATCACAACCGGAGTGCCGGGCACTCCATATTTTTTATAATCCAAGTAATTTTGCCCAAACAGGCGCAGGTCTTTACTGCCGGTATAGTCTTCTATGGTGAGCAACCCCCAAGGACTACCCTTCTTGCTTATACGTTCCTGGAAACCGGTCACCAAGCCGCCAAGCACCATCTTGGCACCGGCCTTCTCATGGTCGGAGAAATCGACCATGTGTGTGTTGCAACCATATTCCAACTCCATGTAGTAAGGGTCGAGCGGGTGGGCCGATAGATACATACCCACCAAACGTTTTTCCTCATCGAGGAGCTGAATCGGTGCCCATTCTTCGTATGCAGGGAATGGCGGGTGTTCGGTCTCAATCTGCTCGAAGTCGTCGAAGAGGCTGGCCTGAGCCGAGTTCTTGTCGGCTTGGAAGCGCTGTCCGTAGCGCACGAGGGTTTCGCTCCACGACACCTCGCCCTGCTGTGTAGCCGGTGCAAACATTTCGCGCTTTACCTCGCTGAAGCAATCGAAGGCTCCGGCAAATGCAAGTGCCTCGATGGTGCTCTTGTTGCAAGCACTGAGGTTTACGCGTTCCACAAAATTGAATATGTCAGTGTAGGGCCCGTTGGCTTCTCTCTCCGATATTATCGAAGACACAGCGTTAGCGCCGACGCTTTTCACTGCGCCAAGGCCGAAACGAATCTCACCGTTGGCAGTTACACCAAACTTTTCAACCGATTCGTTAATGTCGGGACCTTTTACAGGTATCTTCATGGCCTTGCACTCATCCATGAATCCGGTGAGCTTAGCCAGGTTGGCAAGGTTGCGGCTCAGCACACCTGCCATATATTCAGCCGGATAGTTGGCTTTAAGGTAAGCAGTCTGATAAGCCACCCAGCTATAGCAAGTGGCGTGGCTCTTATTAAAGGCGTAGGAGGCAAATTTCTCCCAGTCGGCCCAAATTTTTTCGAGCACTTGCGGACTGTGACCGTTAGCCTGACCGCCATCCAGGAATTTGACTTTAAGTTCCTGCATTTTGGCTATCTGCTTCTTACCCATAGCTTTACGGAGCACATCACTCTCACCTCGAGTGAAGTTGGCAAGCAAACGACTTAGAAGCATGACCTGCTCTTGATACACAGTGATACCGTAGGTGTCGTGGAGATATTTCTCCATCACCGGGATGTCGTATTGTATGGGCTCAATGCCATGTTTACGGGCTATGAACTGCGGGATGTAGTCCATAGGTCCTGGACGATAGAGCGCATTCATGGCTATGAGGTCTTCAAACTTGGAAGGCTGCAACTCTCTTAGATATTTCTGCATACCGGCCGACTCAAATTGGAATGTGCCCACCGTGCGACCTTCGCAATACAGTTGGTAGGTCTTAGGGTCGTCGATCGGTATTTTAGCCAAGTCTATATCTATGCCACGGCGGGCCTTTATATTAGCCACAGCTTCTTTTAGTATTGAGAGAGTTTTTAGGCCCAAGAAGTCCATCTTTATGAGTCCGGTTTCCTCAATCACTTTGCCTTCATACTGAGTGACAAGCACTTTCGAGCCATCGGTATCGGTAGCGGTACTTACCGGCACCCAGTCGGTGATGTCGTCACGGCCTATAATCACGCCGCAAGCGTGCACACCGGTGTTGCGCACTGTGCCTTCGAGCTGTTGTGCATACTTCATAACCTCTCTCACCACCGGATTAGGACTCTCGGCCTCGTGAGCGAAATCAGACACGAACTTCAAGCAGTTCTTAAAATTTACCTTGCCCTCCGGCATTCTGTCGGGCACCAGCTTGGCAATGCGGTTGGTCTCGGCCAGCGGTAGTTCCATCACTTTACCGACATCCTTAATAGCCATTTTGGTGGCCATTGTACCATAGGTAATAATGTGGGCCACCTTCTCGGCACCGTATTTCTCCGTTACATATTTGAGCACTGTGTAGCGACCGTCATCATCAAAGTCCACATCGATATCGGGAAGGGAGATGCGGTCGGGGTTCAAGAAACGCTCAAACAGCAAATCGTATTTTATAGGGTCAATCT
>CAYVAK010000185.1:0-2533 GCA_964448425.1 uncultured Sangeribacter sp. | reverse complement strand
TGTTGTTGTTTTTCTTTACTTTACTTTACTTTTCTTTTCTTTGTGGGGTTAATGTAACAATAACTCCCGTTTTTGAGACATTAATGTTACAATAACTCGACATTAATGTTGCAATAACTCGGAGTTAATGTTGCAGAAACTCGACATTAATGTTACAATAACTTTGTTGATGAAATTATTTTGAGTTATCACAATTATTGCGGTTATCACGTGAGGGTGTATCATAATTCAGATAAGGTGAAGCATATTATTTTTTATTGCGTCCGCGCAACACAGTCGCGTAATTATTTGTGAGTATTGGAGGGGTGGGGTGGTGGAGTCGAGGTGCGGAAATTTACTCATTTTTCGGTATTGTGGTCCTTAACAGTTAGCTCTAATTTTACACAAAATTTTACACTTACAAATTTAATTGGTAATGCGAAACACTGTAATTGGCTTAATGGCCTGTATTTCAACTATTTTACCTGCTTATGTCTGTGCCGATGCTGTGGCGCAGGATTCCATAAAAGCTTCCGTGCCGACTAAGACCTCGTGGGCGAGCCGACTTTCTGTGGGTGGCTATGGCGAGGCAGTGATGACTCGAAATTTCTATAGCGACAGTTATTTGCGCTACATCTCTCCGGAGAATTATAAGAATCAAAGCCACGGCAAGTTTGACTTGCCTCATGTGGTGATTAACCTTGGCTATGACTTTGGCAAAGGCTGGTCGCTGGGCACTGAGATAGAGTTTGAACATGGCGGCACCGAGTCGGCCGTGGAGTTTGAGAATGAAGAGGGCGGTGAATATGAGTCGGACATTGAGCGCGGCGGCGAAGTGGCTCTGGAGCAGTTTTGGATCCAGAAGTCGTTTATGCCTCAGCTGAATGTGCGTGCCGGTATGATAGTAGTGCCGGTGGGTCAGACCAACGCTCACCATATGCCCACCGAGTTTTTCGGAGTCTATCGTCCCGAGGGCGAGAACACCATTATGCCGTGCACCTGGCATGAGGTTGGCTTGGAGGTGTGGGGTAAGGCCGGCGACTGGCGATATGAAGTGATGCTTCTGCCGGGCCTTGACTCGGAGCGCTTCGGCAATCAGAGCTGGATACACTATGGCTCCGCCTCACCTTATGAATATAAGTTGGCTAATGTCTATGCCGGTGCCTTCCGTGTAGACAACACTTCAGTGAAGGGCTTGCGTTTGTCGCTCTCCGGCTATGTGGGCGACAGCTTCCGCAACACCATGGCTCCCACCACCAGTGAGAAGAACAAGGGCATACACGGCACTGTGACCATCGGCTCGTTTGACTTCTGCTACAACGACTATGGCCTCTTGGCCCGCGGTAGCTTCGACTATGGCCATCTGAGCGACTCGCGCCACATCACTGCTTTCAATATGAGCATGACCAACAAGTCGCCCTCCAAGCGCCAGAAGGTGGCCTCGGATGCCCTCGCTCTGGGCGTGGAGGCCGGCTACGACCTGTTTCACAATTCGGTGCGCTTGCACAATTCCGGTCAACGCTTCTACCTCTTCGGCCGATATGACTACTACGACTCTATGTATAAGGTGGACGGCAACACCGACGACACTTGGTGCGGCCGCCAGCGCGTGGCTGTGGGTCTGAACTATTTCCCCATGTCGCAAATCGTGGTTAAGGGCGAATATGCCATCGGCCTGCTCGACTCCAAATACAACAATGAGCCCTCCATCTCTATAGGCATCGCTTACTGCGGATGGTTTAAGTAGGACGGAGGTCGCCGTATAATATATATATAATCATTTGATACATAATAAAATAACAACAATAAATCGCAAAAAACATGAAATTAAAACACCTTATTTGGGCTATCCCCACTCTGATGCTCGGCTTGGGCGCTACAAGCTGCTCCGACAACAACGACACTCCCGATGAACCGACTTCCGGCAAGACCGAAATGTTTCAGAAGGCCACCAACGCCTATATCAACAATACGGTGCTCCCCACCTATAAAGGTATGGCCGATGCCGCCATTGAGCTTTATGAGCGCTGCCTTGACATTGCCTCCAAGCATGAGGATGGCACTCTGACCACAGCCGACATTCAGGCTGCCGCTACTGCCTGGAAAGAGTCGCGCCGCTATTGGGAGCTCTCCGAGGCCTTCCTCTTCGGCCCGGCTGCCGACTATAACATCGACCCCCACATCGACTCTTGGCCTCTCGACAAAGACGCCATGGACCGCCTCCTGCTCGACATCCGCAACGGTGCCGACTATAGCATCGACAACAACTTCGGCTATGGCCTGCTCGGTTTCCACTCCATAGAGTATATGCTCTTTGAGCTCTCTGCCGATGGCAAGACCTCTTCGCTCCACTCCACCAACTACACCACCGAAGAGCTGAAATATCTGGTGATGGTGGCTCAAGACCTTCGCAATCAGTGTGTTTGCCTGGAAGCTTGCTGGGCCGGCACTGAGAATGTGTCGTCGCAAAAGCAATTCATCCTTGAAGTGGCCGACCTTGACAAGAACAAAAACTACGGTTGGATGATGATCAACGCCGGACAAGCCGGTTCTA
>CAYVAK010000184.1:0-2582 GCA_964448425.1 uncultured Sangeribacter sp. | reverse complement strand
GCACTCGCATGAATTGTGAGGGTGGGAGGGATTGTTCGAGGTTTTTGAGTGAGAGGAGGCTCACTATGGGGTGGAGAGGGTCGGAGGCTATGAAGATTTTTACGTAGTCTTTGATGCCTTCTATGAAGAGGATTTTGTCCAGGTCGATTCTGACGAGGCGGGTGCCGTCTTTGACTATTATGTCGGTGGCTGGTGTGGCGGGGGTTGCGGCGCTTGTTGCGCCGGGGGTGAGGGTTGGGGTGGCTTCGGTGGTGGGGGCGGCTTCGGGGGCGGCTTGGAGGGCGCGGTCTTTGGCTATGGCGGTGAGGGCTCGGTGGGCTGCTTCGAGGAATTCTTCGTAGCTCACGGGTTTGAGCAGGTAGTCGATGGCGTTGACTTTGAAGCCTTCTATGGCGTAGCGGTCGTAGGCGGTGACGAAGATTATTCGGGTGGTGGAGCCGGTGGGGTTGAGGCGTGCGAGCTCCATGCCTGTCATGCCGGGCATTTCTATGTCGAGGAATAGGATGTCGGGCTTTTCGGCTGAGAGGAGTGCGATGGCTTGGCGTGAGTTGTTGGCTTCGCCGGCGAGGGTGAGGAATGGGGTTTTGCTGATGTAGCCGGCCAGCAGGGTGCGGGCGAGCGGTTCGTCGTCTACCACCATGCAGCGTAGGGGCTGTGCCAGATATGTAGCTACATCTATGTTCATGCTTTGGGGTTGTTGTTGAGGTTGGGGTTGAGGTTGATTGAGAGGTTGAAGCGGTAGGTTGAGCCTATTGCTTCGGTCTTCATTTCGGCGCGGCCGGGGTAGATGAGTTGGAGGCGTCGGCGGAGGTTTTCGATGCCGATGCCGGAGTCGGCCGAGGAGGGGAGTGGGGCTTGGGGGTTGAAGCTGTTGATGATGACGGCTTGGAGGGTTCCGTCTTGGGCTTTTACGGCTATGTCGATGTGTGCGTTGCTTTCGGAGGTGTTGGCGTGTTTGAAGGCGTTTTCAATTGGGGAGATGAGGATGAGTGGGGCTATGAGGGTGTCGGCGCATTGGTCGGTGTCGATGCTCACGTTGAGTTCTACGGAGGGGTCGAGGCGCAGGCGCATGAGGTTGACGTAGTTTTCGATGAACCGCATTTCGGAGCGCAGGGGGACATCGGTTGAGCTTTCGTAGAGCACGTAGCGGAGCAGGGATGAGAGTCGGTGCAGGGCGTCGCGTGCTTTGTCGGGGCTGGCGTCGATGAGGGCGTAGAGGGTGTTGAGGGTGTTGAAGAGGAAGTGTGGGTTGAGCTGGCTTTTGAGGCTGCGGAGCTCTTGGGCCTGGCGGGCGCTTTCGAGTTGGCGTTGGCGGTCGCGCAGGTTGATCCAGCGTTGTGAGAGGCGGATGGCCACTGAGAGGGCTACTGTGAGCAGGGCCATGGTGATGTCGCGCAGCAGGAAGGAGAGGTGGCGCATGTAGATGGCCATATGGTCGGTGAGGGCTGCGGGGTCGCGTTCGGGGCCCGGGCCGGGGCCCGGGTTGAGATCCAGGTCGTGGAGCAGGGAGCCTATGAGCAGGAATGCTGCTATGAGGATGAGGTTGAAGAGCAGGATTCGCCCCACCCAGTTGCGACGGGCCAGACAGTAGTCGATGATTATGTAGTAGTTGACATAGAAGAGCACCACCATGGACAGTGACTTGATGTAGGTGGTCCATGGAGCACCCCCATGAGCGCTCATGCTGCGATTCATCAGCACTTCGGGGAGGAAGAAGATGAGAATCACACCCAGGAGGTGGGCAAGGATCACAATGAGTTGCAATGACTTGGCCGAGGGCTGATGGGGAGTGTGGTTGGTGTCTTTATTCATATCTAATAGCTTCAATGGGGTCGAGGTTGGCGGCTTTTTTGGCGGGATACCAGCCGAAGAACACGCCGGTGGCGGTGCAGACCACGAATGAGAGCACTACGGAGTAGCTTTCCACCGACACGGGCCATGAGGCGATGACGTTGACGAGCCAGGAGGCTACGAAGCCCAGAATGATGCCGAAGACACCGCCGGTGACGCTGATGATGATGCTCTCGATGAGGAATTGGGAGAGGATGTCGATGCCTCGGGCGCCGATTGACATGCGCAGGCCGATTTCGCGGGTGCGTTCGGTGACTGAGACATACATGATGTTCATGATGCCGATACCGCCTACGAGCAGTGAGATGCCGGCTATGCAGGCCAGCAGGATGGTCATCATGTCGGAGGTGGAGTTCATCATTTCGCTGAGCTCTTGTTGTGAGCGTATCTCGAAGTTGTCGTCTTGGTCGTCGCGGAGTTTGTGTTGGGTGCGCAGGATTTGGGTGATTTGGTCGATGGCTTCTTCGGTTTGGTCTTCATCCACGGCGCTGGCGTAGAGGCCTTGGATGTAGTCGATGGCCAGGACGCGCTTCATGATGGTGGTGTAGGGGGCGAGCACAATGTCGTCTTGGTCCATGCCCATTGAGTTGGTGCCTTTCTCTTCGAGCACACCGATTACGGTCATGGGGATTTTGTTGAAGCGTATCACTTTGCCCAGGGGGCTTTCGCCGTTGGGGAAGAGGTTGTCGATTACGGTTTTACCCAGCAGGCACACTTTGGAGGCTTGTTTC
>CAYVAK010000183.1:0-2598 GCA_964448425.1 uncultured Sangeribacter sp. | reverse complement strand
GTAACAGTGGTAGGCGCCGGCAACGTAGGCGCTACAGCAGCGAACGTCATCGCCATCCGCGAAGTGGCCGACGAGGTTGTAATGATTGACATCAAAGAGGGCGTATCCGAAGGCAAAGCCATGGATATGATGCAGACAGCCAACCTCCTTGATATGAACACACGCATCAGCGGTGTAACAAACGATTATGAAGCCACAAAAGGCAGTGATGTAGTAGTTATCACATCAGGTATTCCTCGTAAACCCGGTATGACTCGCGAAGAGCTCATCGGCGTTAACGCCGGAATCGTGAAACAGGTTACCGACAGTGTGCTCAAATATAGCCCCGACGCTGTGATAATCTGCGTAAGCAACCCTATGGATACCATGACTTATCTCATCCACAAGATTTCCGGTCTTCCCAAAAACCGCATCATCGGTATGGGTGGCGCGCTCGACTCAAGCCGTTTCAAATACTACTTGAGCAAAGCTCTCAACGCTAACCCCAACGAGATTGAAGGTTTTGTGATCGGCGGTCACGGCGACACAACTATGATTCCTATGACTCGTTTTGCTGCTTATCGCGGTATCCCCGTAAGCAAGCTCCTCGACAAGGAAACTCTCGATAAAGTAGCTGCCGACACTATGGTGGGCGGTGCTACTCTCACTAAGCTCCTCGGCACTTCAGCTTGGTATGCACCCGGTGCTGCTACATCTGAAATCGTTGAGGCTGTGATCCACGACCAAAAAGCCCTCGTGCCCTGCTCTGCTCTGCTCGAAGGCGAATATGGTGAAAGCGACCTTTGCATTGGCGTGCCCTGCGTTATCGGTAAAAACGGTATCGAGAAAATCGTTGAAATCGAACTCAACGACGAAGAAAAAGCCGCTTTCAAGAAGAGCGCTGAAGCTGTGCACAAAACAAACGCAGCTCTCCCCTGCTAAGCATTATTTGAATTAATTAGAGTATAGCCCGGAACAAATCGTGAGATTCGGATCCGGGCTTTTTCCTACAAAAACACACTAAACAAGCCAACTATGCAGATTAAACACACACTCTTCTGCACCTGCCTCCTCCTTTTGGCATGTTGCAACTCACCATCACACGAAAGCTCATCTGCTACTTCCGATACCGGCAGCAACTTTGAGTCTACCACCTCCGAACAAGAGGTGGCCGCAAGAGCGGAAAATGAACAAATTCAAGTATTAGACTTCTCAGCCACCTGGTGCGGCCCCTGCCAACAACTGGCGCCTTACTTTGAGAAGTGGGAACAGAAATATGCCTCAGCCGCCACTTTCAAAAAGATAGATATCGACGACAACCAAGAAATGGCCGAAGAATACGACATCACCGCCGTGCCCACAATTGTGATTCTCGACCACAACGATAAAGAGCTCGCTCGCATCACCGGCTTCGACCCCGAAGGCATAGAAGAAGACATCCGCGAAGCATTAGCCTTGGTGAACTAATCCCCAAGTAGCCTCAAAGCATCCGGCAACCCGCCTCGGCATACCAACCCGCCTCAGCAAATCCCGGGCCGACTTCCACGGCACACACATCCATACATCCGAAAATGGGGAAGCGTCACCGGACTTTCCTACTTTCACTTTTGACGTCACTATGCAGCAAGTTTCACAATTATTTCGTAACTTTGCAATTAGAGACGGCAAAGGTGGCTTTATACATCTACCTCAACCCCCTCCGACTTACCTAAACCTCCCCTCTCACCTTTATCTATTAGCAATGGCAGAAAATATTAAAATAGCTGTAGCCGGCACCGGCTATGTGGGCCTCTCAATAGCCACCCTCTTGGCACAACACCACCCCGTAGTGGCAGTCGACGTGATACCTCAAAAGGTGGAGCTCATCAATCAGCGCAAATCACCTATTCAAGACGAATATATAGAGAAATATCTCGCTGAAAAAGAGTTGCAACTCACCGCAACCCTCGACGGTGCCGCTGCCTACAAAGATGCCGACTTCGTGGTCATAGCCGCTCCCACCAACTACGACCCGGTGAAAAACTACTTCGACACCAGCCATGTAGAAGAGGTAATAGAACTTGTAAAATCGGTAAATCCTCACGCTATAATGGTGATAAAGAGCACTATACCGGTGGGCTACACAGAGAGCATCCGCAAGAAGCTCAACACCGACAACGTGATTTTCTCACCTGAATTTCTGCGCGAAAGCAAAGCACTCTACGACAACCTCTACCCCTCGCGCATCATAGTAGGCCGCCCCGAAGGCGACACACGCCTCGACAAAGCCGCCCGCACCTTTGCATCCCTTCTGCAAGAGGGCGCACTCAAAGAAGAGATCGACACCCTATTCATGGGCCTCACCGAAGCCGAAGCAGTGAAGCTCTTCGCCAACACCTACCTGGCCCTGCGCGTGAGCTACTTCAACGAGCTCGACACCTACGCCGAAATGAAAGGTCTTGACACCCAAGCAATTATCAACGGCGTGTCGCTCGACCCTCGCATCGGCACCCACTACAACAACCCCTCGTTCGGCTACGGTGGCTACTGCCTCCCCAAGGACACCAAGCAGCTGCTGGCCAACTATGCCGATGTGCCCGAAAACCTCATAGAAGCAATTGTGGAGAGCAACCGCACCCG
>CAYVAK010000182.1:0-2666 GCA_964448425.1 uncultured Sangeribacter sp. | reverse complement strand
TCAGAGATAAACAAAATTTCCTCCAAAATACGCTGCCTTGGCATTAACAAATTTTTGTGGAACGGGGTCTGAGTTTTGTTTTCATTCGGATGGCGGGCGAGCAGAGGGCTACACCGGCCGTAAGAAGGTCGGGAGAAAAGCGAGCCACCGCAAGTGGTGAAGTGTCTTCCGGGTAGCCTGTAGAGAGTAAGGGGCGGTTACGGTGAAATCAGGATTGCAGCCACTCGCTGATGGTGCGCGTGGCGGTTGAGAAGTTGATGCCGAGCCTTATCACTTCCCTTCCATCGCTGAGATAGGGTGTGGCGTAGCCCTTCTCTTCTATTTGCTTGAGGGCCGCCTTGGCATCGGAGTCGATCTTTATCTCAACTATGTAGATGTATTTGGGAGTGGTGATCACCACATCGGAGGCTCCTCGGCAGCTGCGAATTTCGGCATACACCTCATTGTGGAGCATGCGGAAGAAGAAGTAGAACAGGATATGGTAGTGGGCCTCGGTTTTTGCCGCATCGCAGAGCATATCCTTGTCGCCGCGCATATATGGGATAGAGGCCAACATGCCTTGAAACAGCTCCATGGCCTTATCCGGCTCCCCTTTGCGCAGAGCTGTTGAGGCGCGAGCAGTGATGCTCTCTATATCAGCAGAATCGACATCGGCATAGAGGGGAATGAGGTTTTGAAGCAGGCCGATGCGCACTTCCGAGTTGGGAATTCCAAGGAAGAAGAGCGAGGAATCTCTGTCGTAGCCTTTTATGGTGACGTATCCGGCTTGATAGAGTAGGGGCATTGGTCCGGTCTGCATCTCAAGCGGTGTCTCAAATTTAGCAGGCGACACTGGCTCCGGCGACTCCAGCATTTCTATCTTAAACTTACCCTCGTGCTTATATTTTTTGAGCATGTTCACCAGGGAGGTCGGTGTGCCGCTGCGAAACCAGTAATTGCCTATCTCATCGCTTTTGAATGCATTCAATAGACTAAAGGGATTGAAGAGGCCTTCGGAGTCGGCGCAGAAGTGGTAGCCGTCGTAGGTGTCTTTGAGCTTGGCCACCATTTCGGCGGGGGTGTAGCCAAGGCTTTCAGCCATTCGCCCTATGCCGTATTGGAAATTGTCGAGGAGTTCACGCAGGGTGATGCCGCAGATGGAGGCATATTCTTTGCTGCGAGATATGATTTCCAGGTTGTTGAGCTCGCTGAAGATGCTGAGTTGCGAGAACATTGAGATGCCGGTGATGAACACAAACCGCAGATACTCATCGCAGGCTTTCAGGGGCGAATAGAACTCGCGCAGAAGCATCCTTACTTCTTCGCGCATCTCATCGTCGTGCATAACCTCCAGCAGCGGCGCATCATATTCATCGATGAGTATCACCACCTTCTGTCCTGTCTGAGCATTCGCCCTCTGGATTAGTATCTGCAACCTATTGCCAAGTTCCGGTTCTATTTGAGTCACTCCATATGCCGATTCAAACATGGCGAGTTGATGAGATATATTGGCCCTTATTCCGTCGAGTGATTTGCCTTTTGCGGAGCTCAGGTCGAAGCGAAGCACGGGATATTTCACCCACTCTGTCTCCAATTGCTCCATAGCCAAGCCGGTGAATAGCTCCTTGCGCCCCTCAAAATAATACTTCATAGTGCTGGCCAACAGGGATTTACCGAACCTGCGGGGGCGACTAAGGAATATAGCAGTGGAGGCGTGGACCATTTGGTAGATAAGGTCTGTCTTATCTACATACACGGCATTCAATGAGCGCAATTTCTCAAAATCTTGAATGCCTACGGGGTAGTATGGTTGAGTATTCATCGCTTTTATTTTTCTTGGTTTTAGGCGTGGCGGTTACGGTGAAATCAGGATTGCAGCCACTCGCTGATGGTGCGCGTGGCGGTTGAGAAGTTGATGCCGAGCCTTATCACTTCCCTTCCATCGCTGAGATAGGGTGTGGCGTAGCCCTTCTCTTCTATTTGCTTGAGGGCCGCCTTGGCATCGGAGTCGATCTTTATCTCAACTATGTAGATGTATTTGGGAGTGGTGATCACCACATCGGAGGCTCCTCGGCAGCTGCGAATTTCGGCATACACCTCATTGTGGAGCATGCGGAAGAAGAAGTAGAACAGGATATGGTAGTGGGCCTCGGTTTTTGCCGCATCGCAGAGCATATCCTTGTCACCGCGCATATATGGTATAGAGGCCAACATGCTTTGAAACAGTTCCATGGCCTTATCCGGCTCCCCTTTGCGCAGAGCCGTTGAGGCGCGAGATACTACACTGCTTATGTTCCTTACTGTGGCATATAGCGGCAGCAGATTCTTCAGCAATCCTATGCGAACTTCACTGTTGGGGACTGCCAATCTATATACATCCGATTCAGAGTCGTAGCCTTTAATTGTGAGATATCCGGCTTGATAGAGCAGGGGCAGCGGCCCTGATTGCATTTCCAGCGGTGTCTCAAAGTCACTTGCGTCAACTGAATCAATCGACTCAAGGTCTTGCACATCAAACAGGCCTTCCTGCTGATATCTCTTGAGCATTGCCACCAGTGAGGTCGGCGTGCCGCTACGAAACCAATAGCTGCCTATCTCATTGTTCTTAATTGCGTTAAGTAGGCTCCAGGGGTTGAAGAGGCCTTCGGAGTCGGCGCAGAAGTGGTAGCCGTCGTAGGTGTCTTTGA
>CAYVAK010000181.1:0-2693 GCA_964448425.1 uncultured Sangeribacter sp. | reverse complement strand
ACATGGAGAACTTCGACCCGCTCGGCATCCACACCGGCGAAAGCATCGTGGTGGCCCCCTCGCAGACCCTGAGCAACGAAGACTACCACACCCTGCGCAAGCTGGCCATCAAAATCATACGCCACATAGGCATAGTGGGCGAATGTAATGTACAATACGCCTTCGACCCCTCATCCATGGACTATCGCGTCATAGAGGTCAACGCCCGCCTGTCGCGAAGCTCAGCCCTGGCCTCGAAAGCCACCGGCTATCCGCTCGCCTTCGTGGCCGCAAAACTCGGCTTGGGCTACGGCCTCTTCGACCTCAAAAACTCCGTCACCAAATCCACATCAGCATTCTTCGAGCCCGCACTCGACTATATAGTATGCAAAATACCTCGCTGGGACCTCGGCAAATTCCACGGCGTGCGCCGCGAAATAGGCAGCTCCATGAAGTCGGTGGGCGAAGTAATGGCCATAGGCCGCACCTTTGAAGAGGTGATCCAGAAAGGCCTGCGCATGATTGGCCAAAGCATGCACGGATTTGTGGAAAACAAAAGCATCAAAATCGACGACATCGACAAAGCTCTTGCCGAGCCTACCGACAAACGTATATTCGTGATAGCCAAAGCATTCCGCAAAGGCTACAGTGTGGAGCGCATCCACGAGCTCACCAAGATAGACCGCTGGTTTCTCGAAAAGCTCCAAAACATTATCAACACCACCGCCACACTAGAGACCTACAACTCGCCCGAAGAGATTCCTACCGACACCCTGCGTCTGGCTAAACAGCAAGGCTTCAGCGACTTCCAAGTGGCGCGCGCAGTGTATGGCGACAGGATGAACACCGAAAGCAACACGCTCTCCGACATAATCCGCAAAGAGCGCATAAGCCGCGGCATCACCCCGGTAGTGAAACAAATCGACACCCTCGCAGCCGAATATCCGGCTCAAACCAACTACCTCTACCTCACCTACAACGGCTCGGAAAACGACATCAACTATGAGCACGACTCCCGCTCTGTGGTGGTGCTCGGCTCAGGCGCCTACCGCATAGGCAGCTCGGTGGAGTTTGACTGGTGTGGTGTAAACGCCCTGATGACCGTAGCCAAAGAGGGTTGGCGCCCGGTAATGATCAACTACAACCCCGAGACCGTCAGCACCGACTACGACATGTGCGAGCGCCTCTACTTCGACGAGCTCACCTACGAGCGCGTCATGGACATCCTCGACCTCGAAGCGCCCCACGGCGTGATACTCTCCACCGGTGGCCAAATACCCAACAACCTCGCCACCCGCCTGGACGCTGCCAAGGTCAACATCCTGGGCACTCAAGCCGCCGACATCGACAACGCCGAAGACCGCAACAAATTCTCAATGCTCTGCGACGACCTCGGCATTGACCAGCCCCGCTGGCGCGAACTTACATCCATGGAGGCCATCAACGAGTTTGTGGCCGAAGTAGGATTCCCGATTCTGGTGCGCCCCAGCTACGTGCTCTCAGGCGCTGCCATGAACGTATGCTCCAACGAAGAAGAGTTGGAACGATTCCTAAAGCTGGCTGCCAATGTGAGCAAACAGCACCCCGTGGTGGTCACCGAATTCATACGCGAAGCCAAAGAGATTGAGATGGACGCCGTGGCCCAAAACGGCGAAATAAAGCTCTACGCCATCTCCGAACACATAGAATTTGCCGGCGTACACTCCGGCGATGCCACCATACAATTCCCGCCGCAAAAGCTCTATGTGGAGACTATGCGACGCATCAAGAAAATCTCCGGAAAGATAGCCAAAGGCCTCCACATCTCCGGCCCCTTCAACATCCAATTCCTGGCTAAAAACAACGAGATTAAAGTCATAGAGTGCAACCTGCGAGCCTCACGCTCCTTCCCCTTTGTGAGCAAGGTGTCAAAGCAAAACTTCATAGACACCGCCACCCGAGTGATGCTCGGCGTGCCGGTCGACAAACCGGCTAAATCAGCCTTCGACCTTGACTATGTGGGTATCAAAGCCTCGCAATTCTCATTCTCACGCCTGCAAGGCGCCGACCCGGTGCTGGGCGTGGATATGTCGAGCACAGGCGAGGTGGGCTGCATAGGCGACGACACCTCCGAAGCAGTGCTCAAAGCAATGCTCTCAGTGGGCTACAGAATACCCAAGAAAGCCATCCTGCTCTCCAGCGGCGCCGCCCGCCAAAAAGTAGACCTGCTGGAGCCCGCCCGACTCCTCCACCGCAAAGGCTACACCCTGTGCGCCACCGAAGGCACCCACAAATTCCTCGAAGAAAACGGCATACCTTCACTGGCAGTCTACTTCCCCTCCGACCCTCGTCAGCCGCAAGCCATCGACATGCTCCACAACAAAGAGATCGACTTGGTGGTCAACATCCCCAAGAACCTCACCCCAAAAGAGCTCTCAAACGGCTACAAGATACGCCGCACAGCCATCGACCTGAATATTCCGCTAATCACCAACACAAGGCTCGCCTCAGCGTTCATTTCCGCCTTCTGCGAGCTGGATATGGAAGATATTCGCATCAAGTCGTGGGATGAATATTAAGCCTCTCGGCGGCATTAAAAAGCTATCATTCAGATGATTGATAGAACCCTGCGGCAGGGGCTTCAAAAAAGTTATAAAAAAACAAGCTCAAAATTTGGCAGATTCCCAAAAAGTTTGTAATTTTGCCGTGCATTTGAGGGAAATGCCTATGACCTC
>CAYVAK010000180.1:0-2734 GCA_964448425.1 uncultured Sangeribacter sp. | reverse complement strand
ACTGATACCAGAAGCTGTAGTTGCCGGCAAAGAGGGTCACTTTATTGTAGTCAATATCGAGGGTGTGGGTGCTCACAGCGTCGAGGAAGTGGCGGTCGTGGCTCACCACCAAGACGGTGTTCTCGAAGTTGGCGAGGTAGTTTTCAAGCCAAGCCACAGTCTCGAGGTCGAGGTCGTTGGTAGGCTCATCGAGCAGGAGGTTGTCGGGGTTACCGAAGAGAGCTTTAGCCAGCAGCACGCGCACTTTTTCGTTGGCGCTGATATCTTTCATGAGGCTGTAGTGGCGGTCTTCTTTAATACCGAGGCCACTAAGCAGCGAAGCGGCATCGCTTTCGGCATTCCAGCCCTCCATTTCGGCAAATTTCTCTTCGAGTTCGGCAGCGCGGATTCCATCGGCATCGCTAAAGTCAGCCTTAGCGTAGATAGCGTCTTTCTCTTGCATGATGTCCCAAAGCACGGTGTGGCCGCGGAGCACGGTCTCAAGCACAGTGCACTCATCAAATTCAAAGTGGTCTTGTGAGAGCACGGAGAGGCGCTCGCCGGGGCCCAGAGTCACGGTGCCGTGAGTGGGCTGAAGCTGGCCTGAGAGTATGCGCATGAGGGTTGATTTGCCGGCGCCGTTAGCACCGATTATACCGTAGCAGTTGCCGTGGGTAAATGTGAGATTTACATCTTGAAAAAGGGTTCTCTTCCCGAATTGAATCCCCAGGTTGTTGACTTGAATCATATCTATTTATCTGAAATTTCAGCTGCAAAGTTACAAAATATTTCGCGTATAGACAAAAGGAAAAGAAAGTGAGGCTGCCGGACGCTAAGATGTGTAAATGGTATGTTTCAAGATGATGGAAGTTATGCAATGCGCATTAGCAGCCTCACATGAGGTGGGACGAGAGGAAATAAAGGGAATAAGGCGAAAGAGGAGCGAGGGAAACGAAAGTAAAGTGAGAGTTAAGCGAGAGGGAAGTGAGAGGGATTAGAGGGATTAGAGAATCACTTTGGAGGCTTGGCCGCCGGGGAGCACACGGATGTAGAGCTCGCCTCGGGTGGGGTTGGTTATTTGCAGGCCTTGGAGGTTGAAATAGCGGGCTTCGGAGAGGGTGTCGGAGAGGGCGATTGAGGGCACGGAGGTGGGGTTTTCGGTGGAGCTCCAGGAGCCGTTGATGTAGCTCATTGAGCTGCCGTTGAGCTGCAAGCCGGTGTTGGCGGGATATTGCTCGGCCTCGTCGCCGCTTTTGCCGTTGCTGAAGAGCACATAGCCATAGGTGAGGTTGTCGGGCACTTCGTAACACCACAGGCCCTTCTCACCTGATTCGGTAATGAGGCAGCCATCATAAGTCATTACGTTGCCCGGCCAAGTGGAATTTTCCACCACCTTGCGCATGCCGGATGAAGAGGAGCTGCGCACATATATGTAGCAATACACGGGGTTCCAGGAGCGAGATTTGTCTTTGAAGTAGACATAGACTTTTGAATTGTCGTTGTCGGAGTTGTCGCCGTTGCCATTGCTGTCGCCGTTGTCGGAATTATAGAGGCCTACGGGGCCGTCGGCGTTGTATAGATAGCCGTTTTTAGCAACAAGGTTGCCGGTTTGCTTTCTGTCTTCACCTACCATTCCACTGAAAATCACATATTGGGGAGTGCCCTGTGTGGTGCTCCAAGTGTATATGTTTGTGATGCCGTCTACAAGGGTCATCTCTTTGCCCGGCCAATTGCCGCCGGTGTAGTTAGTGCCGCCATTCCAAGCCCAAATGGAGGGAGTGGGCCAAGAGGTAGAGGAGTTGTCGAAATAGACGGTGAAGGTGGCATCGCCGCTGTTGCTATCGCCGTTATTGTCGCCGTTGTCAGAGTTATCGCCGTTGTCACCGCTATCGCCGTTGTCGCCATCTGTGTCGGAGAGGGTGTCGGGGATGAGCACAGCTATACCGCTGTCGCCCACCGAGCCGGTGATCGACGAAGAGGTGACGGTGAAGGTGTTGCCGGATATTTTATCAGTATAAGTGCCGGCAGCCACATAGCCGCCGCCGTTGGGGGCAGTCACCGAGCCGGAGCCGGAAGCTTTCACCACCACTGCGCCTCCGCCTTTGCGTGTCACCGACATGGCGTCGGAGCCGTAGGAATAGTAGTCGGAGCGACCGTTCATGAGGTTGTGGAAGCGGTTCACCCACATCACTTCGTCGGCGGTGAAGTGAGTGGAACCTTTCTGTCCGAGCAGGATGTTGGCCTTCACAGTGGAAGAGGGGCGAGAGAAATAGAGCACCGTGGAGCCGTTGCGGGCAGCCAGCAAAGCATAGGTGCGGTCTACAGCGTTTTGAGAGGCAGAGCGGGAGTCTTCGCCATAGGCACCGTCGTTGGAATAGGTGTCGTGGCTTTCGGGCCAGTAGAGGGTCTTGCGCGGTGAGATGCCGCGGAAAATCCAGTTGCCCGAAGAGGTGGTCACCGAGCCGCCTTGAAATTTATAGCGCATGTCGCGACCATACTGATTGTCGGTCACCGATATATAGTTGGTATATTCGGCCATAAGGTCGTCGGTGCTGCCGTTGTCGGTAGGACCCACGAGAATTTCGCCGTAGTTCCAAAGGCCGGTGTCGGTAGTGACGGTTTTCCAGAAGTCGCAATCTCCAGAAGGGAGACCAATATGCTTGGCAGCATCCCAGCGGAGGCCGCTCACGCCGCGGCTTTTGGGATAGAGCACATAGTCGAGCACCGCCTGCTGCGCAGTGGCATTTTCGCGGTT
>CAYVAK010000179.1:0-2753 GCA_964448425.1 uncultured Sangeribacter sp. | reverse complement strand
AAAAGAAAAATAATTTAATAATATTCACAACGCCTCCACCCTGCCGGCCGCGCAGGCAGCGGCGCGAAACACCAACTCTATTAAATCAACCAATTATGAAGAAAGTAATTTTCGCCATAGCCATGGCAGCCTTCCTTGCAGTAGGCGCAACCGCACAAACCACATCCACCACCACTAAGACAACCGTCAAAACAGAGCAGGCAAAGAGCTGCTGCGCCAAGAAGGAAAAAGCCGTGCAGGCCGATTCCAAGAGCTGCTGCAAAGCCGCTGCCGCCACCGACACAGTGAAAAGCTGCTGCTCAAAAAAAGCTGCCGCAAAAGATAAGAAATGCTGCAAAAAGCAAGTGAAAGCAGCTGCAAAAACAGCCAAAACCAAAGCCACAAAATAGCAGCCGCGAGTGGCCCACGCCAAATTTAGATTGAATCCAAATTAAAAAGAAAAGCCGCGAAATAGTTGTAGCATCGCGCAAGAAGCCGTAAATTTGCAATGCAAAAGGCAAAGGCCACGGCCCTGCCCGATGCCCCAAAACGATCAATCAAAAATTATTCTTAACTTTAAAATTTTACAACTATGGCTTACGTAATAGGCGACAACTGCGTGGCTTGTGGCACATGCCAGCCCGTATGCCCCGTAGAGGCTATCTCTGAAGGCGAAATCTACAAAATAGACCCCGACACCTGCATCAGCTGCGGTAGCTGCTCTGAAGTGTGCCCCAGCGGTGCTATCAGCGAAGGCTAATAAGCCACAATCATTTAGAGATACAAAAGCGGAACTGCTCCTTCACCACGACGGGGTATTTCCGCTTTTTGTTTAGCCCTTTTACTTCCACCCCCCTACACCCACAATGCCAACACCACTCTTTTCAATAATCACCATCACCTTCAACGCAGCCTCCACCCTGCCCGCCACCATAGCCTCGGTCGACGCCCAAGATTGTGCCGACTTTGAGCATCTGATTATCGACGGCAACAGCCGCGACGAGACCATGCAGATAGTGGCCGATGCCGCCACGCCATATCGCCACGCCATATCCGAGCCCGATAAAGGGCTCTACGACGCTATGAACAAAGGCCTGGCCCGAGCCACAGGCAAATACCTCATATTCCTGAATGCCGGCGACCGCTTTGCCTCGCCCGCCACTCTTGGCCTCTACGCCCAAGCAGCCCTCGCCGATGCCGACATAATCTACAGCGACACCGCCCTTGTAAATGCCGAAGGCAACATTGTGGGCCCCCGCCATCTGTCAGTGCCCGAACGCCTCACATTCAAGAGCTTTGCAAAGGGCATGCTGATATGCCATCAGGCCTTCTGCGTGAAGCGGTCGATTGCGCCCGCCTACAACCTCGCCTACCGATTCTCAGCCGACTACGAGTGGTGTCTGCGATGCATAAAAGCCGGCGATGCCTCCCGATTTGTCAATCTCCACACAGTGGGCATTCACTACCTCACCGACGGACTCACCGACAACAACCGGAAAGCATCGCTAAAAGAGCGGTATAAAATCATGTGCCTATACTATGGCCGCATTCCAACCCTTGTTCGCCATATAGGCTTTGCATTCAGAGCTTTTGCAAGGCGGTTTTAACACCGTCGACATTGCCGGCCGAGTCGCGCAAATCACCTTTGCCATCGTAGATAAAGAAGGCCGGCAGTGAGCCCACATTATAGTTAGTGAGATTGATAGACTGTGCTCCTTGAGAGTCTCTCACCACACACCAAGGCAGGCCCTCGGCGGCACGCTGCCATGAATATTGGTCGGAGTCAAGGCAGAGCATATAGATGTCGGCCGCACCCTTCTCATATAAGCTTCTAAGCGCCATATTAATCTCGGGAGCGCCCTTGGCAGTGAGAGCGGTAAAGACCACCACCACCGGTTTGCCCTTGCCCAGATGAGAAGAGAGCGCCACAGTCTGTCCCTTCACATCCTTAGCCTCAATGTCAATGTAGCCCACCTGGGGAGCCTCAACCACCGAGGCATATCCGCGAGCCTTGCGGCGGGCAGCCTGACCCTCCTTAGCTCTTGCCACCAGCGAAGCGGTGCGCGGGTCGTTGGGCCTATAGCATTGATACACATTAGCCACAGCAGCGTAGATAGGGTCGGTATAGTCTATAAGGAAGCCGTCGCCATAGTGGCGCATTAGCACATAGTAGCTCATATTGTCGGCCTTAGAATCATGAATATAGCGGTCGAAGACCCTTAGGCGCAGAGCCTCGGTAGAGTCGGGATTAGCAAGCGCCTCCACCCTTCTCACATCGCGTTCAAAAGCAGTCATAGCCTCCGCCTGTTGCGAGCCGGAGAGCTCAAAAGAGCCTGAAAAATTCTTAGCCGAAGCCTTAAGAGTGAGGCGTTCGTCGGCCACAGTGTCGACAGGCAGATACACATAATCGCCATTGAGGCCCAAGCGATACAGCTCCTGAGAGAGGGGCACATCGTAAGGCATGAAAAACTCGCCATCGCTACCGATAGCCACAGAGTCGACAGGCATCCAAGCGCCAAATCCGTTCATCTGCTCAAGCACCAGCTTAGAGCCGGGCTTAGCATCACTCACCGTTCCGCCCACACCGTGGGAAGAACCTCCGCAGCCACACAACACGGCTGCCGAAAGGGCCACACAGGCCGACGAAATCGCAACACGCGAAAACATATTTTTCCTATTCATAAGTAGTCCGAAATTAATATTTGTAGGCAAAATTAGCAAAAAATACCGAAAACTTCAACCATAGCACAGCCCCGCAAAGTTTTAGAAGGCTG
>CAYVAK010000178.1:0-2756 GCA_964448425.1 uncultured Sangeribacter sp. | reverse complement strand
CGAGGGCAAAGGCCTGGGTCTGAGATTCTTGCGCCACATTGAGCGCAATGCCGTGTTGCTGTTTCTTGTCTCAGCCGACACCTCCGACATATGCCGCGACTATGAGGTGCTCCTCAATGAGGTGCGCACTTTCAATCCCGAGCTCGCCGACAAGAGCCGAGTGCTCGCCATCTCGAAAGCCGACCTGCTCGACGACGAGCTCAGAGAGGCAATAGCCCAAGAGCTCCCCACCGATGTGCCCACTGTCTTTATATCGTCGGTGACCGGCAGCGGCATCACCGAGCTCAAAGACTTGCTTTGGCGCGAGATAAATTCCGATAAAAATATGGTGCCCTCCACTCTCACCCATCGTCCGCTCGACATACGTCACCGTGTGCCCGAGGAAGACAATTTCATTTTTGAGCAGGAGGAAGATACCGACGACACCCGCGAGCTCCTCACCGATGAAGATTGGAATGAAGAGTTCTGGGATGAAGAATCGTCGGTGAATCCCAACGACTTTTGATGCCGCACCATAGCCCCTTAGAATCCTAACTACTGATATGAACATAGCTGCAATAGAACCGATTAGATTCACCCCGTTTCTCTCTTTCGACCCCCGTGCCGCCGCGGCCACTACCTATGTACCCGGTCGGAAATTTCGGCAAGATGAGAGCTCCCTGCCGGGGCAGGTGGGGGAGTATCCTCTTCTGTTGCCACAGCAGACCCACTCCACCAATGTGCAGTGGGTGAGCGAAGAGACCGACCTTGGCTGCATCTCTCACGACACTTTGGCGCAGACGGTAGCCATATTCCCCGACACCGACGGCCTGCTCACCACCCGACGTGGCTTGGCCATAGGTGTGCGCACGGCCGACTGTCTGCCGGTGCTGCTTTATGCTCGCGACATTCAGGCTGTGGGCGCTGTCCACGCCGGATGGCGCGGTTCCTTGGCCGGCATTGCTGCCAAGGCAGTGGAAATGCTACTTGAAAAGGGCGCTCAGCCGCAAGAGATTTTTGTGAGATTCGGGCCGCACATATGCCATCGCTGCTATGAGGTGGATGAGGCCCTCGCCGCTCAATTTCGCGACGCCGGCTTTGCCGATTGTGTGCTCCCCACACCCAAGTTTGACCCGCTCACCGAGGAGCCCTTTGAGGCCTCAAAGCCGCATATCGACCTTGTGAGGGTCAATAAGGTGCAGATGCATCGCCTGGGAGTGCCCGTAGCCAATTTCTTCGACTCCGAGCTGTGCACCCGCCACACCTCTCTCACCATGATAGCCGACGACGGGGCCACCACCATATACCCCTACCACAGTTGGCGGCGCAACCCCGGAAGCGAGGCTCGCAACACCACCTTCTCGCTCCTAATTCCCCGATAATAAGAACCCTAACAACACTGATGCCGCGCCATATGGAATTATAGCGCGGCATCATATGCGTTTTTGGGGGTGCCTCTGCAGGCGTTTAGAGTTTGAATGGCACTTTCAGAATGTAGTAGCTGGCCACTGCCTCATTGGCGTTTTTGGCGGGAATCCAGTCGGGCATGTTGCTAATCAGTCGCACAGCCTCTCTGTCGAGTTCGGGGTCGACACCTTTTATCACTTTGGCATTGCTGATTTTGCCATCCTTGCCCACTATAAAGCGCACTATTACTCTGCCCTCAATGCCGTCTTCTTTGGCAATCTGAGGGTATTGGAGGTTCTTTGAAATCCACTTTTCCAATGCGGCATCGCCGCCGTTGAATGAGGCTTTCACCTCAACAGCTTCATACACTTGCATCTCTTCGGCCTTGGCAGTGGGCACACTTATGCGCTCGGTGCTCACATATTCGTTGCCAATAGAGTCGGTGGTCATAATCTTCTGATTCTGAGGCACGAGCAGCTGATTCTTCGATTCAACTGTCTTGCTTCCGGGAGTGGCTTGAAACAGTTTGCTGTTGCTGTTAAGTGAGCCTCTCTTCTCAGAACTTTGCTGCACTGTTTTTAGTTCCTTCGACTCCTCTTTAGGTGTCTGTGCCGATAGGCCGGCGGCTGCGAAAATCGCAACCAATGATAAAATTAAAGTCTTCATATATAGAGTTTTTACATTGTTAATCGTTGCTGACAGCTCGGCTCACTTTTGGCGCAGCGAGGTGAAGTAGAAGTCGAGCACATCTTTGGCTGCTGTGAATGACGATTGCTCGTTGTTGAGCACACGCAATTCCTTTTGCTCAAGGAGTGCTTTGACCTCCGGCTGCTGGTAGAAGTTGTTGCGCAGATGCTCGTTGATGGTCTCAATCATCCAATATTTAGCCTGCTCGTTGCGCTTTTGGTCGAAGTAGCCGGTCTTGCGAGCGTAGGCGAAGTATCGGTCAATCATGTCCCATACGGCATCGATTCCCAGCTCGTAGTATCCGCTATAGGTCATCACCTCCGGCTTCCATTTGCTGGGAGTGGGCGGGAATAGTTGCAGGGCGTTGCGGAATTGGGCGGCAGCCAGTTCGGCGCGTTTCACATTGTCGCCGTCAGCTTTGTTGATTACAATGCCGTCGGCCATCTCCATAATGCCGCGCTTAATGCCTTGCAGCTCATCGCCGGTGCCGGCAAGCTGAATGAGCAGGAAGAAGTCTACCATTGAGTGGACAGCAGTCTCACTTTGGCCCACGCCAACGGTCTCGACAAAAATAGTGTCGTAGCCGGCAGCTTCGCATAGCACAATGGTCTCGCGAGTCTTGCGTGCCACGCCGCCCAGCGAGCCTGCCGAGGGGGAAGGACGTATAAAGGCGTTGTCTTGCT
>CAYVAK010000177.1:0-2760 GCA_964448425.1 uncultured Sangeribacter sp. | reverse complement strand
CAGCTCATTAAGGCGCTCTTTAAACTTCTCTTCGTCGCCGTCGGTGACGTAGCTCAGGGCATCGATAAACACAAATTTGGGGAGTATCTTGGAGAGCGGATAGTCTTTCTCCATGTTGGCTACAAGGTTGTGCACCTGTGTGTTTTGATTGTTCAGATATGCTTGGTAAGCTTTGTCGTATAGCTCTTCCTGCACACTGTTCATGCGCCGTAGATTGTCGAAATATGCGGGGTCTACCATCGCTTTGCCGTAGTTGCTTTCGGGGAAGTCGGAGAGTATAAGGCCGCGGTATTTTTCGGCCTCGGCGGTGTCGCCGCTTCGGGCTGCCATCAGGTAGAGGTTGTAGTACACGTCGAGGCGGTAGGTGTTGTCGGGATAGCGTTCCAGGAGCTCCAGGAACATCGCTTTGGCCTGGGTGTAGTCTTCGAGTTTGTCTTTGAGAATTACGCCCATATTGTAGAGGCCCTCCTGAATAATTTCGTTGCAGGTGGCTATCTCGGTCTCGGTGTGGGGGATATCTTTCAGATAGTATTCCGGTTTGGTGGGGTCGGATTGCAGGTCGAGCTGCTCTTTGGAGTTGGCGGTAGAGTCGTTGGCCTCGGTCTTTTTAGAGTCGTCGTCATCCTCTTCAGAGTCTTCGTCGTTATCGAAGCTGAAGGTGTTTTTATTGCGGCGACGCCAGTCATCTTCGTTTTTGCGGGCGCCCCATTGGCGCTGGAAGGTTGTCTTACCGGCATTCTTGCTCTGGGTGTTGTAGAAGTACCACGACTTGTCGGTGTTGAGTTGGAATTGTGAGGGACCGTTTTTATCGTTCACGGTGCTGCCTTGGGCCTGCTGCTCGTTCATGTATTCTTCGAGCTTTGCGTTTGCCTCCTCCTCTTTTTTCTTTTTCTCATAGTCGGCGGCGAGCTTTTGGCATGCTTTAAGCTGATCTTCTTCGCTCATTTTGGAGAGGGTGAGTAGGGAGTCTTGCAGGTGTACGTTGCCGGCATAGTTGGCGAGCTCGTCGAGCACATCGCTGCGGCGTTTAAGTGTCTTATAGTTGGGATATGTGTCGGGCAGTTGTGGCACTGCTTCCGAGTAGCAAGGCTGCGCGCCCACGTAGTCGTGTTTGTCGAAGAGTATCGAGCCCAAGGCCAGTTGAGCCATCGCCTTGTCGATGCTGTTGCGTGTCGACTTCTCGATGGCGGTGCGATAGTTTTTCTCGGCGTTGGTGCTGTCTTTTCTTGAGAGATAGAGGTTGCCTATGGCATAATAAATCTGGTCCAGATATTCTTTATTGCGGCTGTAGCGTGCCATTGATTTCAGCGCGGCCACCTCCTTCTTGATGTTGGTGCCGGTGTATACTTCCGACTGCTTTATTCTGGCGTTGAATTTGGTGCGATAGTCTGTGCCGGAGCCGGAGCCGGCCTTTCCGTAGGCTAAATATGCGGCTTTAGGGTTGCCCATGTCGGCCTGTAGCTGGCCCAGCAGGAAGTAGAGTCGGTTTTTCTGCGAGCCGTGGGCCGATTTGGCAGCGGCTTCCAGGTAAGGCACCGCCTCCTTGTAGCTGTTGGAGCGCACCAGATAGTCGGCCTCGGTGAAGTCGTAGAGCTGTTGCAGCTTTGAGGTGGTGAGCTTGTCGCGCTTAATGTGGGTGAGGATATTGTCGGCTTCGTAGAGCCAGTCCATGGCCAGATAGGAGAGCACTTGCCAGAGCCGAGCTTCGTCTACAATCTCCTGATTCCACTTATAGTGGCGCTGAATGTAGGCGAAAGTGGCGGCAGCGCCGGTGAAGTCGCCGCCGTAGTATTGAGCGCGACCCATCATCAGCCAGGCGTTGTGCAGGAAGGGGTTAAACTCTTCGCGAGCGCGGAATGCCTTGTCTTTAGGCGTGGAGGTGCGTTTCTTGGGTTTCTTGCTTATGGAGTGGAGCTGGATGGCCTTCTGCATCTTCTCGATGGTGCGCTTGAAGTCGCCGCTTGGCTGTGGCCGTTTCTGGTCGGAGCGAGCTTCGGCCGGGTGCATAAGAGTGCGGCGTGTGTAGTCGTCTTCATATTTCGACTCCATGAGCTTGAGCTGCTCGCTGTAGTTCTGCTCACCGTTGAAATACACATTATAGCGGGTGGTGAAGGCCTGCCAATTGCGCGACATGGCGGTGTTGCGGTTAGTGCCGCATCCGGCCAGCAGTCCGGCAACGGCCAGCAGTAAAGCGGCCCACACTAAAGGTGTGTGAGCGAAAGCCTTGTTCTTTTGCCGAGAGTTGCCTCTAAACATCGTATGCCGTCTGTTGTCGCAATTTAATTGTATCGAGCGGGGGCTTGATGGCGCGCATGTCGCCCATACCCCTTATATAAATGAACGCGCAGCGGCGCTACTTATTGTCTGCGGCTGTGGTGCCTTCTTTTCGGCCATCCTCCGCAGGTTTATTCGCGGCTTCTACCGGGCCTCCTTTCGCAGCTTCTTTCGGGGGCGTTATGCTTCTGTCTATATCGGCCGAAATTGGTGTCGCAAAGGACGGAGAAGGTGCTTGTGGGGCGATTTTCAGTGCATTTGGGGTGCACTGATGGCCAAAGAGAGGTTAAATAGGAGGCTGTTTTGGCGCATTTTGGGGATTTTTTGAAAAAAAGTGGGTAAAAATTTGGTGGGTAAAAAAAGTAGTCGTAACTTTGCACTCGCAAAATGCGCCCTGCCACTGTGCAAGAGTGTAGTTGCATATAAGTGGCCCATTCGTCTATCGGTTAGGACGAGAGATTTTCATTCTCTAAAGAGCAGTTCGAC
>CAYVAK010000176.1:0-2804 GCA_964448425.1 uncultured Sangeribacter sp. | reverse complement strand
CGCTGTAACCATGTATGAGGTTTTGCGCCAGCGCAGCGGTAACTGAGCAGTTTTTTGAATCGTGCCGCATAATGCGGCGGAATGGTGGAATTTTATGAAGCTTTTCAGTCACAAGCAGGAAGAGCCTGAACTGAAAATTGAATCAGATGATGATTTGTCCATAGAGGACATTTTGGCCGAATACAAGGCCGAGGCCACCGTGCGTTATAACCGCGAGCCACAGCCTGACGGTCAGGGCGAATACTATAGCTCCTCTCAGGGCGGTGCCGAGACCTATTACGACTCGGAGTCCTTCGCCCCGGCGGAGCGCTCCAGCTCTGCAAGCCGGAAAAGTCAGCCTGCCCAGCCTGTTGCGGACAGCGATGACGTGGACGCTCTGTATAACAAGGTTTTCGCCCAGTATTACGAGGGGCCGTATGAGGTCAAGTCCGAGTCGGAGGAGCCTGTGTCAAGCTCTCCCGCTCCCACAAGTGCCCCGGAGCATAGCGGTAACGTGGGTGCAATGGAGCAGGAGGCGCTGGACTTCATTGCCCAAATGCGCAAGGACGACAGCAGCAAGGCCAAGCCCAAAAAGGTCGTTGACCTTTACGCTCCCATTCAGGAGGACGAGCGGCCATATACCGCGCCCTCAGCCAGAAGCGAGCGCAAGCCGGAGCCAGACATTGATAATCGCTTCAATCTCAGCGGTAAAAAGGACTATTCCGGCTACATGTTTGGCTCTCAGTCCATAGATACCAGCGCCGACAAGAGCTATACCCCAGTCAAACAGGAGAGCTACAATCTTTCCCATTGGGCTCATGAGGTGGCTCCGGACAGTCCGGAGGCTCAGGAGGATATTGAGCTTAACGAGAAGAAGCACATCTTCAAGAAGCTCCATAAGAAAAAGCCCAAGGATGAATTGGGCGACATGGAAAGTCAATATGAGACTCAGCCCTTAGAGGACACCGACGACGGTTATGTTCAGGGCTTCAAGGATCACAAGGCCGCCAAGGCTGAGTATGCCCGGGACGATGATTACTACGATGACTATGACGATTCTGACTCCGATTACGGCCAGAGCAGCAACGTGGGCAGCATTGACCAGGTTGATGATCTACCCAGCTTTCAGGAGTACGTGGCCTCGCTTGTGGCCTCGGCCTTTCTCCGTCTCCGTGGTACAAACCGCAGCGTCACCAATAGCACTATGGTGGACACTCAGGAGGATTTGGGGCCGGAGCTGACCCCTGCCGGAGCCTGCAAATACTACGGCTCCTTCATGCGTTCCCAGAAGCTGCGCCTGCGCATAGCCGCAGTTATGGAGCTGGTGCTATGCTATATTTCTCTAAGACTTCCTATTCCCGGTATGCTCCAGAATTTACAGGTATCAGCCGCCGCCTGCTGTGCTTTGCAGCTGTCTATCATGCTGCTGTGCCTTGACGTTGTGACAAACGCCGTGTTGAACGTCACTCGTCTCAAGCCCGGCGTGGACACTCTGGCGGTGCTATCCTGCATATTGACCACCCTTGACGGTCTATTGGTAGCCCTGTCCGACTCCTTCACCGCTCACATTCCTCTGTGTGCCGTGTCCAGTCTTTCTCTGCTTGGCGTAATGCTGGCCTCGTCTCTGAACACTCGCGGTATGCGCAAGGCATTCAGAGTCCCCGCCATCGGCAAGCATTTCTATGCCGTCACCGGTGAGACTAAGCTGCGCAAGGGTGAGCTGACTTTGCTCAAATCCATGCGCCCGGCCAACGGCTTTGTCCGCCGTACTGAGGAGGCAAGCCCTGACGAAACTCTGTTTAATAAGCTCTCCCCGGCACTGCTGGCTCTGGCTCTGATATTTACCGTTATTATCGTTGCCGCCAAGCGAAGCCCCGGTGACTTTATCTTTGTTTTCTCCGCTGTGCTGGCTCCCGCCGCTCCCTTCTGTGCATTGCTGGCTTATGCTCTGCCCTACTTTATGGGCAGTATGCGCATATTCAAAAGCGGTGCCGCCATTGCCGGTTGGTCTGGCCTGTGTGATATCGGTGCCAGCCGCAACCTTATCCTCACTGACAGTGACCTCTTCCCCGAGGACAGTATCGAGATGGACGCCGTTCGAATCTTCTCCGACGAGTCCGCCGAGAAAGTAATCGCTTACGCCGGTACTTTGGTCAGTGCATCCGGCTCCACTATCTCCGGCTGCTTTGTCAGACTGATGGAGGAGAATGGCTGCAAAATGCGCAGTGTGGAAAATTTTGAACCTCTGTCCGGCGGTGGCCTAAAAGGTATTATTGAGGGGCACATTGTGCTCTGCGGTGGTGTTGAGCTTATGCGCCTGATGAATGTGCGCATTCCCTACCGTCTCACCGATAAGACCTCAGTGCTGCTTGCTATTGACGGTATTCTCTATGGTATATTCACCTTGAAATATACTCCCCTGCCTCAGGTTCGCCGGGCGCTGGTTGATTTGGTGCGCTCCGGCAGACACCCGGTGTTTGCCCTTAGGGATTTCAACGTGAACCCGGAAATGCTCCATAACACCTTTGATATTGCCACCGATGGCTACGATTTCCCGCCCTATGTGGAGCGCTTTGCCATGTCGGAATCCTCTCCCACGGAGACTAAGATTGCCGCCGTTATCTGCAACGAAGGCCTCGGCCCTCTCACTAAGGTGGCCGACGTGGGGCACAGCATGTATGTCGCTGTTAAGTTCAATACAGTCTGCGCCGCCATTGCCGCCGTACTGGGCTGCTTTACCGTGTTTACTAAGCTTTTGGGTGCCGGCAGCGTCACCGTTGGCTTTTTGCTTTTGACCATGCTCCTGTGGACTGTGCCTGTTATTC
>CAYVAK010000175.1:0-2818 GCA_964448425.1 uncultured Sangeribacter sp. | reverse complement strand
ATAAATAAAGGAGAAAATCCCAAAATTAAATAGACAAACGCCCCGCTACATTCGACCAACACCCCTCCCTGGCCCCCGAATCGCCCACTGCGCCCCCGAATAGGCCTCCATGGCCCCCGAATAGGCCCTCAGTGCCCCCACAATCAAAAAAATCGGCGCTCGGCGATTAAACCTTTTGCCGCCGCGGCTATCTCTTTAATAGTATCGATAACTGAAAACAGAATTTATGAAAAAAATCGCAATCGCAGCCTTGATGACAATGGCCGTAGTCGCTTCGGGAGCGGCAAAGGGCATTGTGAAAGGTAGTGTGATAGACAAAGAGACCGGCGAGGTGCTGGAGTTTGCCAATGTGCAGCTCCTTGACAAGAATGGAAAACCTCTGCCTATCGGCACACAGAGCGGCCTTGACGGCAAGTTTGAAATAGCCGATGTGCCCGATGGAAAGTACACTGTGAGAATCACAAACATCGGCAATGTGACCCAAGAGCGCGACGTGGTGGTGGCCAACGGCACCGTCAACGTAGGCGAAGTGGCCTTGGCCCAAGACTCCAAAGTGCTCAACGAAGTAGTGGTCAAGGGCGTGGCTTCGCAAATGAAATTTGAGCTCGATCGCAAAGTCTTCACCGTCGACGCCAACATAGTGAGCGCCGGCGCATCGGCCAGCGAGCTGCTGGAGTCGATACCCTCAGTGGAAGTAGACCAAGACGGCGAAGTGTCGCTGCGCGGCAACTCCTCAGTCACCGTCTGGATCAACGGCAAAGAGTCGGGCCTTACAGCCGACAACCGCGCCCAGATACTCGAACAAATACCCGCCGAGACCATCGACCGCATAGAAGTAATCACCAACCCCAGCGCCAAATATAGCCCCGAAGGCACCGCCGGCATCATCAACATAGTGCTCAAAAAAGACCGCCGCGGAGGCTACTTCGGCAGCGCCGAAATAGGTGCCAACACCCGCGGTGGCGGCAACGCAAGCTTCAACATCAACTACAACACCTCCAAATGGGACACCTATGCCAGCATAGGCTTCCGAATGCGCCACAACACCGGCGGCAGCGAGTCGGACCGCCAATACACCGACACCGACTCATTCCTTAAATCCACCGGCGAGAGCCGCAACCACGGCAACAACCTCTTCGCCCGCATCGGCGCCACCTACCACGCCGGCAACAGCGACGACATCTCAGTCAACGGCTTCGCAATGTTCGGCCACCGCTGGAGCCACTCCGACACCTACTACACCTCCAACCTCGCCAACCACTGGCTCTCCGACCGCAACTACTCCCGCAGCTCCAACAACATGCGCGGCCTGCACGGCGAACTCGGCTGGACTCACCGTTGGACCGACACCAACTACCTGGACATCACCGCCGGCATAAACCACTGGGGCGGCCCCAACAAAAACTGGTATAGCCAAAACGAAGAATATGCCGACCCCGAGCTCAACGAAGACATTTACCAATACCAAAGCAGCGACATAAAGAGCAACAACCTGGAAGCAAAAATAGACTACACCAACCAGCTCACCTCATGGCTCAAACTCGAAGCCGGCTACAACGGCAACTACAGCCACGAAAACACTCCGGTGACCACCCTGGAAGGCACCACCTGGGACAACATGACCCTCGCCCCCGAGCTCTACAACCGCTTCATCTACAACAACAACGTCTCAGCCCTCTACGCCACCCTGGGAGGTAAATACAAAAACTTCAACTTCTCGGCCGGCCTGCGCGCCGAAGCATGGCAAATACGCGCCCGCTCCCTGGCCTACGGACAGACAGAAGCCGATGTGGCCCAATTCCGTCGCAACTCCTTCGCCCTGTTCCCCTCAGCATTCCTATCATGGTCACTGCCCAAAGGCAACGAGATGCAAATCAACTACACCCGCCGCATACGTCGCCCCTGGGGCGGACAGCTCAACTCATTCCGCGACATCTCCAACCCCACCAACATAAGCTACGGTAACGAAGAGCTCCAACCCGAATACAGCAACGCCTTCGAGCTCAACTACATCAAATCATTCACCAACCACATAATCAGCTTCTCCGGCTACCTGCGCACCACCACCGACGCCATGAACCGCGTGAGCTGCATCATCGACGGCGTGATGTATAGCACCACCGCCAACGCCGCCAACCGCACCGACGCCGGCGCCGAAATAGTGATGAAAAACGGCCTCTTCCGCAACGTGCTCAACATCACCACCACCGTCAACCTCTACAACAACCACATCAGCGCCTGGAGCATCTACTTCCCCGGCACAGAGGAAGTGGTGAGCGGCGACAAACAAAACTCCTTCGCTTGGGACCTCTCATGCATGGCCTCAGTGCGCCTCCCCTGGGACATCTCATTTCAAGCCACCGGCCGCTACAACTCGCGCTCACTCACAGCCCAAGGCAGCCGCGAAGCCGGCTGGAACATCGACGGCGGCCTGCGCAAAAACCTCGGCAACTGGTCGTTCTCGCTCAACTGCCGCGACATATTCAACTCCCGCAAAATGCACAGCTTCACCTACGGCACCAACTACTCCCAGGAAGACAAACGCTGGAGAGGCGGCCGCACCTTGCAGCTCACAGTGAAATATTCATTTGGCAACATGCGAGCCAAACGCTCCAAAAACCAGATGGAAGTGCAAGACGAGAGCGGCTACGGCTCAAGCGAATTCTAACCGCCCCGCTCAGCCCTCGGGCCCTCACCTCCCGTCGTCCGACACATCAATAACCCCGATTTATACCACAATGCACCGCGGCCCCATGTCGCGGTGCATTTTCTTTCCCTAATCGAAAAAAGTGTCACATGTGACAGAATTTTCGATTAG
>CAYVAK010000174.1:0-2828 GCA_964448425.1 uncultured Sangeribacter sp. | reverse complement strand
CCGACTACCCCATCGAGATGTCGCCGCTCACCAAGCGCCACCGCAACAACCCCGAGCTCACCGAACGCTTCGAGCTCATGGTCAACGGCAAAGAGCTCGCCAACGCTTACTCCGAGCTTAACGACCCCATCGACCAATACGAGCGCTTTGTGGAGCAGATGCGCCTGAGCGAAAAGGGCGACGACGAGGCCATGATTATTGACCACGACTTCATCCGCGCCCTGGAATACGGCATGCCCCCCACATCCGGCATGGGCATAGGCATGGACCGCCTGGCCATGCTGATGACCGGCCAGACCACCATCCAAGAGGTGCTGCTCTTCCCCCAGATGCGCCCCGACAACCGCCGCACCGGCAACAACGCCGAAGAGGCAGCCACCGAAGAAGAATAATCCCCCACCTACCCTTCTCCCCTCACTCACCACACAACCTAAAGGCTTGGCCGGCCCCGCGGTACAGCACCCCCAAAACGCCGCCCCCACCCACAAGGCGCCGGCCCGCAAGCCCCAATACTATAAATAGATATCATGGCAGACTTAGGAAGAATAGCTGTGCTGGGAAGCGGCAGCTGGGCCACAGCCCTGGCAAAACTGCTGCTTAGCAACGAAGAGAGGATAGGCTGGTATATGCGCCGCCCGGAACGCATAGAAGAGTTCCGCAGAGTGGGCCATAACCCGGTGTATCTCAGCGACGTGGCTTTTGATGTGGCACGCATCGACTTCAGCGCCGACATAAATGAAACCATCGAGAACGCCGACACCCTGGTGGTGGCGTTCCCCTCACCATATCTGAAATCTCACCTCGACAAAATCACCGTAGACCTGACCGACAAAATAGTGGTGTCGGCAGTGAAAGGCATTGTGCCCGACGAAAACAAAATCGTGACCCACTACATGATGGAGCGATTTGGCTGCAAAGATGATAATATGCTGGTGATAGGCGGCCCCTGCCACGCCGAAGAGGTGGCCCTGGAACGCCTTAGCTACCTGACCATCGGCTGCCACGACCCCGCCAAGAGCCGCAGCTTCGCCAAATGCCTCAAAGGTAAAGCCCTCAACACCATCATCTCAGCCGATGTAGACGGCATTGAATACGGCGCCGTGCTCAAAAACGTCTACGCCATAGCCGCCGGAATTGTCCACGGCCAAAAGGGCGGCGACAACTTCCAGGCCATGCTGATTTGCAACGCCGTAAGAGAAATGCACCGCTTCATTGACAAAGCCGACCCAACACCTCGCAACATTGCCGACTCAGCCTACCTGGGCGACCTACTGGTGACCGCCTACTCCCGATTCTCGCGCAACCACAACTTCGGCGCTATGATAGGCAAAGGCTACAGTGTGAAAGCCGCTATGATGGAGATGGAAATGGTGGCCGAAGGCTACTATGGCACCAAATGCATCTACGAAATAAATCAAAAACTCGGCGTGGATATGCCCATACTCACAGCCGTGCATAAGATACTTTACGATTTTGTGAGCCCCCGCAAAGCCATAAGCACATTTTGCGACTCACTGATTTAACCCCCCACTGACTAAACAGATAAAATCAAGGATATCAGTATGAAGACACTTAATCTCAACATTACCGACGCCGTAAGTTTCACCGGCATCGATAAAGTGAAATCTTTTGAAGCTCAAGCACTTCAAGGAATTGCCAACCTCAACGAATGCAAAGGCGCCGGCAACGACTTCCACGGCTGGGTGAACCTCCCCACCGAAGTGGCCCAAAGCGGCATCATCGCCGACATCAACGCAACCGCAAAGAAACTGCAAGCCGCCGTCGACTATGTGGTGTGTGTAGGCATCGGCGGTAGCTACCTTGGCGCAAAAGCCGTAATCGAAGCTCTCAGCAACTCATTCTACGCTTTCCAAGCCCCCAAGAATGGCGCTCATGTGCTCTTCGCCGGCCAAAACCTCAGCGAAGACTACACCGCAGAGCTCTCAGAATTCCTTAAAGACAAGAAATTCGGTATCATCGTAATCTCCAAATCCGGCACCACCACCGAGCCCGCCGTTGCATTCCGCCTCCTCAAGGCCCAACTCGAAGCTCAAGTGGGCAAAGCTGCCGCTAAAGACCTCATCGTGGCCATCACCGACGAGAAGAAAGGCGCCCTGCGCACTCTCGCCACTCAAGAAGGCTACAAGACCTACGTGATTCCCGACAACGTGGGCGGCCGTTTCTCAGTGCTCACCCCCGTAGGCTTGCTCCCCATCGCTGTGGCAGGCTTCGACATCGAACAGCTCGTAAGCGGCGCCGCCGATATGCAAGCAGCTACCGTGAAAGATGGCGAAAGCAACATAGCTCAAACCTATGCAATGACCCGCAACGCTCTCTACACCTCCGGCCACAACATTGAAATCCTGGTGAACTACAACCCCAAGCTTCACTTCCTGGCTGAATGGTGGAAACAACTCTACGGCGAGAGCGAAGGCAAAGAGGGCAAAGGCATATTCCCCGCATCTGTCGACCTCACCACCGACCTTCACTCAATGGGCCAGATGATTCAAGAGGGCGAACGCAACCTCTTCGAGACAGTGCTCAGCGTGGCCACCCCCAACTGCGAAGCTGTGATCCCCTCCGACGAAGCTAACCTCGACGGCCTCAACTTCATAGCCGGCAAACATGTGGACCATGTCAACAAAATGGCTGAACTCGGCACCAAAATTGCCCACACAGAGGGCGGCGTGCCCGTGATTCGCATCGAAATACCTTCAATGAACGCCTACTACCTGGGCCAGATCATCCACTTCTTCGAGAAGGCTTGCGGCATCAGCGGCTACATACTCGGTGTGAACCCCTTCAACCAACCCGGCATGGAAGCATAC
>CAYVAK010000173.1:0-2912 GCA_964448425.1 uncultured Sangeribacter sp. | reverse complement strand
AGTTGTCGAAGCGGTCGCGCACCACTTCATATTCCACCTCTTTCCAGCCTTTGAGCGACTTTTCAACCAGCACTTGAGGCGAGAAGGAGAGCGCTTTCTCCACCAGAGTGACCAGTTGGTCGGCATTGTCGCAGAAACCGCTGCCGAGGCCTCCCAGGGCGTAGGCAGCTCTCTCAATCACCGGATAGCCCAGATTTTCGGCAGCTGCGAGTGCCGATTCCACTGAGCTGACAGCTTCACTTTTAATGGTTTTGACGTTGATTTCGTCGAGACGGCGCACAAATAGCTCGCGGTCTTCGGTGTCCATGATTGCTTTCACCGGGGTGCCGAGCACTTCTACACCGAGCTCTTCCAGGGTGCCGTCTTCGTAGAGCGACACACCGCAGTTGAGCGCTGTTTGGCCGCCGAATGCGAGCAGTATGCCGTCGGGGCGTTCCTTCTCCATTACTTTTCTCACGAAATAGGGGGTGACGGGGAGGAAGTAGATTTTGTCGGCAAAGCCTTCGGAGGTTTGCACTGTGGCGATGTTGGGGTTGATCAGTACAGTAGTGATGTTTTCCTCTTTGAGCGCTTTGAGCGCTTGTGAGCCACTGTAGTCAAATTCTCCTGCTTCGCCTATTTTTAAGGCGCCGCTTCCGAGCAGAAGCACTTTTTTTATTTCTTTGTGAGCCATCGGTAGTGTAAGTAGATGTGTATTATTTGAAGTGAGAGGGGGGTGAGAGGAGGAGGGATGAGGTATAGGGGTGTTCGGCTCGCTTATAGCAAGGCTATAAATTCGTCGAATATAAATTCGGTGTCTTTTGGGCCTGACGATGCTTCCGGGTGGAATTGGGCTGAAAACCATGGTTTTGTCTTGTGACGGATGCCTTCGTTGGTGCCGTCGTTCATGTTGATGAAGAGTGGCTCCCAGTCGGAGGGTAGGGTGGTGTTGTCTACGGCGAAGCCGTGGTTTTGCGAGGTGATGAAGCATTTTTCGGTGCCTTGGCGGCGCACCGGCTGATTGTGGCTTCTGTGGCCGTATTTCAGCTTATATACTTTGGCGCCGGCTGCTTTTGAGAGCAGCTGATTGCCCATGCATATGCCGCATATGGGCTTGTCGGTGAGCATGGTTTTGCGGATGTTGGCCACTGTGGCTTCGGCGAAGTCGGGGTTGCCGGGGCCGTTGGATATGAAGAGGCCGTCGAAGTTCAGGGTGTTGAAGTCGTAGTCCCAGGGCACCATGATTACTTTCACGTTGCGGCGTGTCAGACAGCGTATGATGTTGTATTTTGTGCCGCAGTCCACGAGCACTACGGTCTTTTCGCCGCTGCCAAATTCTTTCACCTCTTTGGTGCTTACCTTGGCAATAAGATTCTCTTGGTTGGGGTCGGAAAACTCGGGCACTGCTTCACCCTCGAAGATGATTCGGCCGAGCATGGAGCCTTTTTCGCGCAGCAGCTTGGTGAGGGCGCGAGTGTCGATGCCATATATTCCGGGGATTTTTTCTTCTTTGAGCCAGTCGCTCAGGGTGCGCACGGCCTGCCAGTGGCTGGGTGCGTTGCTATAATCTTGGCAGATTATGGCGCGACAGTGTATTTTCGACGACTCGAAGTAGTCGCTCACATTGTCTTCCGATTTTACTTGGCTGCTGGGCACTCCGTAGTTGCCCAAGATAGGATAAGTTGTCACTAATATTTGCCCCTCGTAGCTCGGATCTGTAAGGCTTTCCGGGTAGCCGGTCATTGCGGTGTTGAATACTACTTCGCCTGAAGTCGGGGCATCGAAACCAAAAGAAATACCATTGAAACGTGTGCCGTCTTCAAGTTCCAGGACCACACGCTTACCCTTCTGAGGGCAGGTAGAATCTTGTGCTTTTTGAGGTAATTCCATCTGCAAGATTATTTAGTTTTGCAAAATTACCAATTTTTCAGCATATCTGCAAATTCCGCTTTTTGGAGTTTCGCCTTATTGGCGGCTGTTAACAATTATTGTGAGCGGGGCTATCGGGCCGGGGTGTTGTATTGTTTGCAGTATTGCTTAAGATAGCAGTTCAGGCAGTCGGGGCGACGCGCTTTGCACACATATCGGCCGTGGAGTATCAGCCAGTGGTGGGCGGTGGGTAGCTCTTCGGGGGCTATGTGGGCGCATAGCTCTTTCTCGGTGGCAAGCGGGGTCTTGGAGTTGTCGGTGAGCCCCAGGCGGTTGCTCACTCTGAACACATGGGTGTCGACCGGCATGGCTGCTTTGTTCCACACCACTGCGAGCATTACGTTGGCGGTTTTGCGGCCCACTCCGGGCAGCTGCATAAGGCTATCGATGTCGGAGGGCAGCTCGCCGTTGAACCGGTCTACTATGGTGCGGGCGGCGTTGATCAGGTGGCGCGCCTTGTTGTTGGGGAAGGTGACACTCTTTATATATGGAAACACTGTCTCCGGCTCTGCCGCCGCCAGGGCTTCGGGGGTGGGGAAGGCTTTGAATAGCTCCGGAGTGACCATGTTCACTCGCTTGTCGGTGCATTGGGCTGACAAGATTACGGCAAGCAGCAGGTGAAACGGCGTGTCGTAGTGCAGTTCTGTTTGCGGAGAGGGCATATTCTCCCGAAACAGGGAGAGTATGCCCTCATATCTTTCTTGGATGTTCACGGTGGTGTGTGTGGTTGGCCGGCTGTTATTTGGCGGCGTCGAAGAGGCTTAAGAATCTCACGTCGTTTTCGGAGAACATTCTCAAGTCTTTCACTTGATATTTCAGGTTGGTGATGCGCTCTATGCCCATACCGAAGGCGTAGCCGCTATACACTTTTGAATCTATGCCGCAGGCTTCCAGTACATTGGGGTCGACCATGCCGCAGCCCAGAATCTCCACCCAACCGGTGTGTTTGCAGAATCCGCAGCCTTTGCCGCCGCAGAGGTTGCAGCTGATGTCCATTTCGGCCG
>CAYVAK010000172.1:0-2929 GCA_964448425.1 uncultured Sangeribacter sp. | reverse complement strand
AGCACGACCTTGCCAAGGTCGGGGTCGCGGGTTCGAGTCCCGTTTTTCGCTCCACGAGCCATGCTCGGTTCAATCACTTGTCTAGGTGGCGGAATTGGTAGACGCGCTACTTTGAGGGGGTAGTGAACATTAGTTCGTGTGAGTTCGAGTCTCATCCTGGACACTAAAAATTAGGCAATCTTCCATATGTCGATTGCCTTTTTTTATGAGCTATAGCCAAGGCAGACATCCCCTGCCCGGCATAGCAAGCACCTCAAGCAACATAACGACGACATGATAACAGTCCGGGTGGCGGAATTGGTAGACGCGCTACTTTGAGGGGGTAGTGAATATTAATTCGTGTGAGTTCGAGTCTCATCCCGGACACCAAACCAAGAGGGTGTGCCATAACCAAATATGGCGCACCCTCTTATCTTTTTAGCTGCATGGCTCATGGCGAGCCGGGAGGTTCGCCGGTTGCAGCATCAACATCCGCCCGTCTTGTAGGGATGCACCATGGTGCATCCACTTGATAATCAGTGTACTGATAACGCATTGCGAGGTAGAATCACCTACGTCGATACATCCATTCGCTTACATCTATATCGTAGGATTCAGCCTCCTCTTTACATGCCGGGCACAAAGTATAATTTGAACAGCGTATGTCCGCTCCAATAACATCCAAAACCCTAATATTGTCCACATACTCATCATCTCCTATTCGGCCAATGTACTTACAATCATCGTAAAGATGATAAACGCCTGTCGTGGCTTCCAAATATAATTCCTGACATTGAAATGCGTAAAATTTCTTATACACATTTGAAAAATACATTATAATGACGGCACAAACGCATAAAGCTATTCCCCTAATTTTCGTTTGTCCATAAGATTTAGGCACCTTAACGCGATTAAGGTCTAAAGGTTTGTCTACACGGGGAAGGTCTAATTCGCTGACTTGTATTTCAACTTGTCTATCTAAAGAGACGACTATTACAACCAAATACAGGGCAAAAAACACCGTCCACCCTAACATCATGTCTATAAAGAACTTTATAAAACCATTATATAAAAATAATGAGAGTACGACAGCAACTGCTAATACAATAGTATAGACTTTTGCTGCAACCTTTTGGCTTTTAAACTCAGCATATGCAGAGGGAAATTGGTGAGATAAAAACGAGACCTGAATCGTACACATTATGCGGGCATTCCAATTTTCAAAATAACTTTGTTAATTGCCGGTGCGGAGGTGGCGGTAGTAGTCGTCGAAGAGGCGCAATTTGCTGTAGTTGGGGAGGCTGACGAGGTGAGCGCCGTCTTTGAAGTTCATTACGGCGGGCGCCTGCTCGTCGAATTCGGTCCAATATGGCAGGCCGGAGCCATTGGGGTCGCCGGTCTTGACGAAGTTCACCCAATAGTCTATCATTATTTCGCTGAGGGCATTCTCCGTTGGGGTGGAATCGGCCGGGCGGAGACCAAACACGTAGGACACCTCGTCGGCATGAAACGCTCCACGCCGTAAATCTTCGGGCACATTGGGCCAGCGGTTAAGCTGGTCGAAATAGTAGACATAGACCTTTCCTTTGCCCGTCTGCTTTTGCAACTTGGCCCATGCATAGGTGTGCCAAGCGAAACCGGCATCGCGGAATATGTCGGCCAAAGCCAAGTAGGCTTCATGATCGTTGGTGGCCTTATATTCTGAAATGACGCTGCCGGCAGCGGGGCCGAAGATTGTGTCAAGTCGAGCCTCATAGGCAGCCAGCGATGTGGGGCGCACAAACATTAGGCCTTCGTCGGAATTTGTGCCCACCAGGATATTCACATCGTTGTAGTCGCCGCGTTCATAGAGTCTATACTGGTCGTCGGTAATAACCACACCATCGACGGTGGGCCAGAAGCCGCTTATGCCGGTAGTCTTCTCGTCGGCAATCCAAGCCTCAGGACTCATCTTGCGCAGCTCTTTGAGCGACTTTGCACCCATACGTTTCATGAAATCGAGGCCAAAAGCCTCAGCGCCCTTCATGTTGCGAATGGAGTGATTATCAAGGTAAATGCTGTCGGCCACCGGGCAGAATGAGCCGCCACTCTCGCTGATGGCTCCGCGAAACAGGCCTTTAGCCTCGGGCGATGCGCAAAGCATGCTCACCGATATGGCTCCGGCACTCTCGCCTATTATGGTCACTTTATCGGGGTCGCCGCCAAAGGCAGCAATGTTTTGCTTAATCCATTTGAGGGCCAAAATCTGGTCCATAAGTCCGTAGTTGCCGGAGATGCCTCTCCCCGACTCCTTAGAGAGCTCGGGCAGAGCCAAGAAGCCCAATGCGCCTGTGCGATAGGCTATGCTCACAAACACGACACCCTTCTTGGCTATATTCACACCTGAGGGGCTCGAATAATGGCCGGTGATGAATCCGCCGCCATGAATCCACACCATCACGGGCAGAGCCTCATCCATAGATGTAGCCGGAGTGACGACATTAAGATACAGGCAGTCTTCGCTCCAGTCGGTGGCCTCCTTAGGCGATAAGCCAAACGGGCGTTGCGGCGGCATGGGAGCGTAGTGGTCGGTCTTATAGACCCCCTTCCACTTCTCAGCCGGCACAGGCGCCTTCCAGCGCAGATTGCCCACCGGCGGCTTGGCATAAGGGATAGCTTTAAACATTCCGAGTCCATCTTCTACCACGCCCTCTATCTCTCCTTGCTGCACAGTGGTGCGGCTTATCACTTGCTCGGCATTGATGTCGGTCAATCCGGCCAACCAGGCAAACGCCATAACAATAAATAGTCGAATAGTTTTCATGATTACAGTCTTTCCGGCAGGGGGAGCATAACCCTCTGACAATTAATATATCGCAAATTTACAACTTTTTCGTAAATAACCAATCAGCCAACGCCGGTAGTTTGACAGTTGATTTTCGCTAATTTTTTGATTGACATACTTGTATAT
>CAYVAK010000171.1:0-3044 GCA_964448425.1 uncultured Sangeribacter sp. | reverse complement strand
CGGTCGGGGTTCAAGAAACGCTCAAACAGCAAATCGTATTTTATAGGGTCAATCTGAGTGATACCTAAGCAATAGGCAGCGGCACTACCTGCTGCACTACCACGGCCGGGGCCAACACTCACTCCCAGATGTTTACTCGCTTGGTTTATAAAGTCTTGCACAATTAGGAAGTAGCCCGGGAAACCCATGGTCTTCATAATGTGAAGTTCAAATTTAAGGCGCTCGGCCACATCCTCGGGCAATGGGTCGCCATAACGCTCCTTGGCGCCCTCCATAGTTAGTTTGTTGAGATAGTCGGCCTCAAATTTTATTCGGTAGAGCTTATCGTAGCCTCCAAGTTTCTCAATTTTTTTCTTGGCTTCAGCCTCGCTTAGCACCACATTGCCATTCTCATCGCGAGTAAACTCATTGAAGAGGTCTTCCTCGGAGAGACGTTCACGATATTCCTGCTCAGTGCCAAACTCGGCGGGAATCTCGAAGTTAGGCATAATGGGCGCATGGTCAATAGTATAGACTTCTACCTTATCCAGAATCTCATTAGTGGTGGCAAGAGCCTCAGGCACATCTGAGAATATTTCGGCCATCTCTTCAGGCGACTTGAGCCACTCCTGCTTGGTGTAGTGCATGCGGCCGGGGTCGCTGTATTTCCTGCCCATAGAGATGCAGATAAGTCTGTCGTGGGCTTCGGCATCACCTTCGTTCACAAAGTGAGTGTCATTGGTGGCAATCAGTTTTATTTCATGCTTATGAGCCATCTCAATCAGAAACGGGTTCACGATGCACTGTGTCTCATACACATCCCTATTGCCATTTTCCTTGAAAGTCTTATGGCGCTGGAGCTCCAAATAATAGTCGTCGCCAAACACCTCCTTATACCACAAAATGCGTCGCTCAGCCTCTTCAAGGTCGCCTTGAATTACCAGCTGTGGCACTTCACCGCCTAGACAAGCCGAAGCCACTATCAGACCTTCCTTGTGCTTCAAGAGAGCATCGTGGTCGGTGCGAGGCTTGAAGTAATAGCCCTCGGTCCAAGCTTGGCTCACGAGCTTTATGAGGTTGCAATAGCCGACACGGTTTTTAGCCAGTACAATCAGGTGATAGCCGTTGTCGGTTTTATCACCTCGGTCGTGCAGACTCTTTTTTGCCACATACATTTCGCATCCCAGAATTGGCTTAAATTTAGAATCGTCGGGCAAACCCTTATTTTTCTTTGCTACATAATTGAAGAACTCCTTGATACCAAACATGTTACCATGGTCGGTAAGAGCCATGCCGCGCATTCCGTCGGCAATAGCCTTGTCGACCAAACCACTCACTGAGGCTTGGCCGTCAAGCAAAGAATATTCGGAGTGCACATGAAGATGCGTAAACTGAGCCATTGTTAAGGGGGTGATAGAGGTTAATTTAGCTTCAGCAGGGCCATGCTCGATACACACGGCCGGTATCTGCCGAAATCTCTACAAATTTAGGCAAAAATTCTCATTGATTTTCAGTCTTACTCAAAAACTTTTTCACAATTCCGACAGTGCCATTGTTAACTCTACCAATAACACCCTTTTAACGTAGCATAAATGTTGCCGGCAATACGCTTTGTCGTTTAAAGCGAAGAGAGCGGACCTTCGTCAGGCTCGCTCTCCACTACCGACCGCTACGGTCGGTAAAATGCTGATTTGCAAATATGCGTCTACAAATCAACTATCTCAAAGTATCGCGAAGTTATGCTACTGATAATTTCGGCATTTGAACGACGGTAGTCTTCAAGTGCCTTTCTATACACTGCCATGTCGGCTATGGGGCGACGAGCCACCCCACTCTTTTCGGCGGCTTCGGCCACTGCTGCCGACACCTCTGTGAGCAATCGTGGGTCGAAGGCCTTTGGCAATATATATTCTCTTGAAAAGCTAAGGTGCTCATCGGGAAATAGCTTCTTTACCTCATCCGGCACAGGCTCTTTGGCTATGCGCGCCAGTGCCCGCGCGGCTGCCAATTTCATCTCCTCGGTGATGGCCGACGCGTAGGTGTCTAACGCACCGCGGAATATATAGGGGAAGCCCAATACATTGTTAATCTGATTAGGATAGTCGCTGCGTCCGGTGGCGAAGATAATGTCGGGACGAGAGCCTATGGCGCTCTCATAGTCTATCTCTGGGTCGGGGTTGGCAAGCGCAAACACTATCGGACGAGGAGCCATGGTGCGAATCATGTCGGCTGTGAGTATGTTCTTTACCGACAGACCTAAGAATAGGTCGGCATCAACTAAAGCTTCAGCTAAAGTGTGTAAGTCTCTGGTTGTTGCGAATTTGCGCTTCACCTCAGTGAGGTGATCGGAGTCGGCTCTAATGACGCCCTTGGAGTCGCACATCACAATATGCTCCTTCTTGACGCCAAGCGATATATATAGGTTTGTGCATGCCACAGCTGCTGCGCCGGCACCATTAACCACCATCTTGATATCTTCGGCTTTCTTTCCTTGAATTTCAAGTGCATTGATGAGGGCGGCCGCCGATATAATGGCAGTGCCGTGTTGGTCGTCGTGCATCACCGGAATATCGCAAGCTTCTTTCAACTTCTCCTCTATTTCGAAGCATTCCGGAGCTTTTATGTCTTCGAGGTTCACGCCTCCGAATGTGGCTTGGAGTGATTTTACTATTTCTACAAATTTCTTGGGGTCAGTCTCATCTACTTCCAGATCAAAGCAGTCGATGCCGGCAAAGACTTTAAAGAGCAATGCCTTACCCTCCATCACAGGTTTTGAGGCAGAAGCTCCAATGTTGCCAAGCCCGAGTACGGCAGTGCCGTTTGAAACCACGGCTACCAAGTTGCCTTTCACCGTGTACTTGTAAATATCTAAGGGATTATCTTTAATCTCAAGGCATGGATAGGCCACACCCGGAGAGTAGGCTAATGATAAATCTCGTTTCGATAAATAAGGTTTCGACGGGATAGTCTCTATCTTTCCCGGAATAGGAAATTGATGATAGCGCAAGGCTTCATCTTTTGTAATTGTTGCACTCATAAGAAACGCATTGTGTTTTATCATAACA
>CAYVAK010000170.1:0-3080 GCA_964448425.1 uncultured Sangeribacter sp. | reverse complement strand
TAATAATACGGTTTTAGCTAATTTCATATCGATTTAGTTTTAGGTTTTAGTTTTAGGTTTATACCACAAAATTAGCAAATTAAATTTAAAATACATAAACGCACAGTGATTTTTTCGATATTTTTTTGCCAAATTTTTCGCCTCACGGCGCAAATTCACCGGCGCTTGAGGTCAGCCCTTCACAGGGGGCTCTATCACTGCTCACAGGAGCAATAAGCCCAGAAGTCGGGAAACGATTTGGACACACACTCCCTATTGGTGAGAGGCATGAGCAGGGGGTGGGGTGCACCCATGGCAAAGGCCATAGCTATGCGGTGGTCATTCTTATTGTCGATTGTGGGGGTAGGGGTGGGGGCAGATGCTCTATTGCCGTTCCAATATATAGTGTCGGCGTCGGCCTCCACACAATAGCCCAAGCTAAGCAATCCTTCGCAGAGCGCTTGCACTCTGTCCGACTCCTTGAGCCTAAGGGCGGCAATGCCGGTGAGGGTAAACGGCACAGAGGCCCGGCAACAGCTCACCACCAGAGGCGGCACCAGGTCGGGCACACTGCTCATATCCTCTTCCACAGCTTGCACCCTCTCGCCACCGGGAGTGAGTATGGCTTCGCACTGCTCCGTGAAGGTGGTGGTGACACCTAATTGCTCCCAAATGCGCGCGGCGGCAGCATCGCCTTGCACTGTGAGCGAGGGCGGCAACAGTTTTTTAATTTTTATCTGCATTCCTCCCAGCAGTGAGCGCTCATAGAAGAATGAGGCTGCACTCCAATCGCCCTCACGCCTTATATAAGCAGCGGAGCGGTAAGCACAGGGAGCTATTTTAATTTCATTTTTTTGAAGCAACAATTCCACCTGCGCTCCACACTGCCGCATGATTGCGGCAGTCATCTCTATGTAGGGGCGAGAGGCTATCCTTCCCTCAAGTCGGATTGTAAGTTCGGAGGCAAAGGTGGGCGCTATGAGCATAAGGGCGGAAATATATTGACTGCTCACAGCGGCATTAATTCTGATGGTGCCACCCTGCATCTTGCAACCCTCAAAGTCAAGGCGGCAGCAGTAGGTATCACCACAGGCGGGGGTGAAGCGGAATTGAGCACCTAAATTTTTAAGCGCATCTAATAATATAATGTGAGGGCGCTGAGCAAGTCGGCCGCTCCAAGTGAGGGTGTGAGTGCCTGGCATCACAGAATATAGAGCCATGAGAAAGCGCAGAGCCGTGGCCCCCTCGCTTATGGAGGAGACACCGCTGAGAGCATCGCTCTTCAACGCCCTGAACAGCTCTTCAAGGTCGCGACAATTACCCTCCGTCACAGGCGCAATCGTTTCGCCTGCGATAGCTTGGATTATCATCACCCTATTTACGATGCTTTTGGATATGGGCACCCTCACCTCAACCATGATTTCTTACCTATTGAGAGCCTCGCTCACCATCAGTGTGAGCGATATGAATTCTTCCACACTCAGCTGCTCGGGGCGACGCGACATTATCTCTTCTTTCAAGATTTTGCTACCCTTGCCCACAATTGAGGCCACAGAATTGCGCAAGGTCTTGCGCCTCATGCCGAAGGTGGTCTTCACCACTCTCTTAAACAGCACCTCATCGCAGCCCAACGAGGTGACGCCGTTGCGCACCAACCGCAACACTCCGCTCTTCACCTTGGGTGGCGGATTAAACACATTCTCACTCACCGTGAAAAGGTATTCACAGTCGTACCAGGCTTGCAGCAACACCGAGAGTATGCCGCGATCCTTGCCTCCGGGAGATGCACATATGCGCTCGGCCACTTCTCTTTGAAGCATACCGCTACATATAGGTATAAGTTCTTTATAATCAAGAAGTTTAAAGAATATTTGCGAAGATATGTTGTAGGGGTAATTACCTATAAGGGCAAACTGCCTGCCGGCGAAAATGTCGGTCAGATCCATCTGCAAAAAGTCGCCCTCTATGACGTGCAATGAAGAGAAATTATCGTGCAGATATTCCACACTCTCGCTGTCAATCTCCACCACCTTAAGCTCCTTATTGTCGGCCAATAAGAATTGGGTGAGCACACCGGTGCCGGGACCAATCTCAAGCACCGGCAAATGCTCCTTATCGGGATATTCAAGAGTTTTAGCTATGCGCTGAGCCACACTCATATCGGTGAGGAAATGTTGGCCAAGCGCCTTCTTGGGCTTTACTGCACTTCTCATTTATCTATATTCTTGTTTATTATGCCCACACCGGGACGCAGAGCTGAAGCCGATACTTCGCCGGCGGTAGCGGAGTCGGAGTCGGAGGCACTCTCTATTTTGCGTTTTATGTAATTCTGAACATCGCCAACATACTCATATTCATAAGTGGTGGTGACTCCGTAATAGTCTTCCCACTGTAGATACAGACGAGTGTAGTTGGAGTTGAAATAGAAGTATGTCTCCATCGGCGAGCTATACTGATAGTCTATATGGAGCACCGGTGAGCCATAGCCGTCGTAGCACCAGTATTGCAACCACTCGCTGCAAGCCACACCGTTTTCCCAATAATAATAGTAGCCTGAACCGTTGCTGTAGAAGTCAAACGAATTGACAGTGTAGCCACTCACCGCGACATTGTTGATGCTTATTAGGTCCCATTGACCCACGAGGTTTCTATTTATATATGTATTGTCTACATAATCGTCGTCGCAGGCGGTGAATAGAACAGCCACCATAGCCAATGCAGCACTGACCGTCATCAATCTTTTTTTCATCTCGGTGTTTTATTTAGAGTTAATACTGTTTTTAATGTGTAGGTGAGGGGATAATGAGGAGATTAGCCAACCACTGCGCATAGCAAAGACACCTCCTCTCATATATAAGACACTTTTAAGCCCCAAAAGTTAATTGCACCCCTCTTTTTTTACTCCACCCTCCACCCATCCGCCTTCACTATACCCACCATTCGCCCGGCAAAACTAACCTATTACCGCCTTAAAACACCCTATCCTGAGAGCCGCATATTAGCCGACGTAAATTCAATCACAAAAACTATTGAATTTAACAGTGGGAGAGATTAAAAATAGTGTGATTTATATGTGTTGAAAAGTTGTAGATAAACTGTAG
>CAYVAK010000169.1:0-3112 GCA_964448425.1 uncultured Sangeribacter sp. | reverse complement strand
TAGATTATTTTAGCCTTGATAAGACAATTGGCGCCTTTATTCCGCTCAAATCAGGCCTCACCTAAACATATTCAGCCAAAGCCCTATTTTTTTTTGCAATATGCCGTTTGACTTTTAGATGTTTTTAAACACTTTACCCGCTGATTTGCACCCAAGTAGCCTTCACATAGCAAAAAAAAGCTAAAAAATTTGCAACATCGTGTCACAAAACAGATTATCTTTGCGTCTTATAAGTGTAAAACCAAAACTAAATTAGTTAACATTAAACAATTACCCACATGAAAAATCTATTTATGAGCTTGGCAATGCTCCTTACAGCTACATTTGCCGCACAAGCAAGCACTCCCGGTGAATGTTACAACTCTATGAAAGCAATACCCACGCTCGAAGGCCTGGACGCCAAAGCTATGGCTCCCGATGAGATACCGGCATGCGTCAATGAGATGTATCTCTTTCAACTCGACGACTCCAACAAGAGCCAAGCTAAAGCAGCTGTGGACCAAATAGATAGTGAATACGCCACAATGGACCTCTCGGAGGGCGACGAAGTTGTGAAAATATACAGCAATGTGCTGAGCGACGACATCCTTGAGATGCTGGTCTTCATTGATGTCAGCGACAATAGCATTGTGCTCTATGCCGTAGGCACCAAAGATATGCTCAACGAAATTAAGACTACTGATTTCTAAAAGCAGGCCGGCAAAAAGCGTTTCCACGCTAAGCCGGCATCGGCGAGAGCCGCTTCAGCCCATGCCTCAAGAGATGGACGCCAAGGAATTTAAAGAGCTACTGCTAAGCCTTTACTCCACAATGTTTTCGGTAGCCAAACAGATGCTATCAGGAAATGACGACGACGCAAAAGACGCGTTGCAGGAGACCGCTACAGCCCTTTGGAGCAAGCGCCGACTGCTGGCTGAAGCCGCCAATAAGCAAGCCTACACACTGGCAGCCCTGCGCCGCACTTGCATCGACAAAATCCGAGCCGCCAAACCTCACGAAGAGATTGAGCAGGTGGGCGACCTATGCACCGAATCTGAAGAGTTTGAAGCTCAGCAGACTATAACGGCGATGCTCAGGCTGCTTCCCGACAGGCAAGCTCTCATAGTCCGCCTCCGCGACATCGACGGGTTGGAGTTTGATGAGATTGCCGCCCGCACCTCCCTTTCGGAGGCCAACATTCGCCAACTGCTCAGTCGCGGCAGGCGAAAATTAAGAGAACTATACAGCAATGGCATATAGCAAGCAGATGAACCAAACAACACTAATAGAGCAATTTAGCAGACTAGCAGAAGCATATTTTGCCGGCACAGCCGATTCCCTCCAAGAGTCGGAGCTGAAAGCCTTGGCCGGTAAAATAGATTGCACCGACTGCAACCTCGACGCGCAAACACGAGCCGATATTGAGTTGATAAAAGCCCTTGAGAGCGCACCCCGAGCCGAAGCTAAAGAGAAGTTTGCTTCATTTCTCGACACCCTCACCGGCACTGAAGTTGCCCAAGCCGCAGAAGCCGGCGCCCCGGCAGCTCCTCGCCACCGCAAAGCTCCCCGCCTGCTTATTGCCATCCTTAGCGCCGCAGCTGTGTTAGCTCTCGTGGTCACCGTTTCACTTCGTGTCGCAGGCCCCGGCAAGATGCAGCCCACCCCTGCCCCACTCGCTAAAGTAAGCACGCCTACCCGCCCGGCATATCAAGCGCCTCAGACAGAACAAGAGCCTGCTATACAAGCAGTCACAGCCGCATCAGCAACCACGGCATCCGAATCCACTCCGGCGGCCACCCGGCTAAAGATACAAGCTAAAAGTCACTCAAAAGCCACAACGGAGCAGCAACACGCAGCTACTCATCGGTTTGAATACGAGCCGCAGGAAGTAGCCATCGAGCTCACCGACCCCGAAGATGTGGCCAGAATAATACAAGAGACCAACGATGCCTTAGCCAAAAGCAAAGCCTCAAGCAGCGAGGCCGTGCTACTGGCAAAAGCGGAAATAAAGAATTTCAACAACAGAATTAATGCCATACTAAAATGAAAAAGTTTATTACCCTCAAAATCGCCGCCCTTTGCGTGGCAATCCTTTCCACCCTTACTTGCGCAGCTCAAGAAAGAGTGTTCAACTCTCTACCCAAAATGGAGGGCGTGACCAACGTATTTGTAGGCAAACAGATGCTCCAATTGGCTCAAACCTGCGGATTCGAGAAAACCATCGGTGATATGGACTTAGACCTCAACGGTGTGGAAAATGTGGAAGTGGTAACCTCCGAAAATGCCGAATCCACAAAAAACTTGACCGCAAAAGCCGACGCGATTATCAAAAACTTGAACCTCACTGTGGTCAGCGACATAGTAGACGATGAAGGCGAGCAAGTCACCATCTACTTCCTGGCAAGCCCCACCGACCCCGACTACACATCTACCGTTGTCATCAGAGTTGTAGACAAAGAAGAAGTGACCTACGTATCGCTTACCGGCAACATCAACATCAACAAGCTCGTAACAGATTAACTATCACTCCACTCTCTACCGTCCATAACCTAAAAAATCGGTCCCAACCGACAAATGTATTAGTGATTATAGAGGCTGCGTCAAAATCGGCGCAGCCTCTTATTTGCATCAAAACCCTCCAACCGCAGTGCAGGAGGTGAACCGAGAGGTTGCCTTTCATGGCATCAACATCCGCCCGTCTTGTAGGGATGCGCCATGGCGCATCCACTTGATTACCTGCGTGTTAATAACCCTAAATGGAGTTGGATACACCATGGTGGATAGATAAGGGAGGCGCATGAGGCAAAAAGAGTTGGCGGGAATAGTTGGATTATGGAAATTTTTCATTAATTTTGCGCTGTAAATGGCACCAACGGCTCAAAGGACACGCCGCCACAGAGGCGAAAGCAAGCTCACAGTGCCCCACGGGAGAGAATTACAGTTACACTTACACGCCTGAAATTCAGCTCCATAGATAAAGAGAACAATAATCAATAAAACAAGAAGAAATAAATGAAAGCATTTGTGTTTCCCGGTCAGGGAGCCCAATTCGTAGGAATGGGCAAAGACCTCTACGACAACAACGCTCAAGCTCACGAGCTGTTTGAAAAAGCCAACGAAGTGCTCGGATTCC
>CAYVAK010000168.1:0-3146 GCA_964448425.1 uncultured Sangeribacter sp. | reverse complement strand
AGGTGAGAGTCGTGCCTATTGCCGATGTAGGGAGGAATGTTAACGCAAAAGTCGCTTTACCATGTATTTAATCATGTGGCGCTGCACTTCCGAGAGCTGTTCGGTGACCAGCTCTGTGGCGGTGGCTGTGAGTCCGGCTTGCTGCCACACAGGGTCTTGGAGCTCATCTTCCATCACCATGATGATTGCTTCGCGGGTCCAGCCCAGCTCTGTGTTTAGCTGGCGTATGTGGTAGCGCAGCAGGGAGAGCAGCTCTTCGTTGATGTAGTCTTGTCGCTGGCCGAGCACCTTCTTAAGGTAGTGCACATATTTGTAGTCGCGCAGCGCAGCGTATCGGTAGTTGCTCGAAGTCTCGCCTCCCCAACGGTAGTTGTAGCCTTTATAGTCTATGAATGCTATTGATTTGGCGTGCAGAAGATATTGAATATTAAATATTTGGTCTTCGCCCCAGAATTGTCTGAAGTCGGGTAAAGGGTTAGATTTGATAATCTCTGTGCGATATATTTTGCCCCAAAACGGGGGCGCTATAAGGCTGTCCATGCCCACATAAGAGGCCAGCGACTTAAACTCTTCGCCGTCGAAGCGGCGTCCGGCGAGCTCGCGGTCGTAGTGCTCATAGTATTTCACTTTCATGCCGCTCATCACCCTGCGATGGCGCATCTGCACCATGTCTACATCATAGAGGTCCATGGCGGCGTTGAGACGTTCCACTGCTTGTGGCTCTATCCAATCGTCGGCGTCGACAAACACCATCCGTTGGCCCAAGGCCACCTTGATGGCTTCGTAGCGGCAGTGGAGAGCTCCTAACTTGGAGCTGCTCTCTATCACCTTGATGCGTGAATCTTTATCGGCATATTCTTCTATGATGCGCTTGCTGCCATCGCTGCTACTATCGTCCACAACAATGATTTCCAGGTCTGTATAGCTCTGACGTAAGATGGACTTCAGGCATTTGGCCAGGTATCGCTCCTTGTTGTGCACAGGCACTATTACCGTAATCAATTCATTCATCGTGGTGTGAAATTTGGGTGAGGTGCATCTCTTGGGAGTAGCCACTCCAATAATTCCCCCAAAATTAACAATTCTTATTTACACTTGCAACCTTACTTCAAACTATTTTCTAACCCAAAAGTGAGGATAGGAGCGTGGAGGCTCGGCAGGCAAGGTGGTAAAGGCGGTGGCTGTTGCGGTTTCTGCGGGCCTCCGCCAGCATGGAGGTGGCGGTGATTTCGCTTATCGCAGTGCCCTGCCACCGGCAGCCGGCTGCTTGAAGTGTCTGCCATAGGGCCGACTCTTTTACTCTTTGCATGAATTGAGCTATGGCTTGCTCGGGGTGGCGCTTGCTTAGGAGCAGTGTGCAGGCTTCGCGCAGACAGTAGATGTAGCTCCGGCTGAAGGCTTGCATCGCTTTGTTGAGGTCGAAATTGCGCGCTGAACACACTTGCTTCAGTAGGACGGGGATGCCACCCATGATGGCGTTGAATTGGTCGAAACGGTCCAGATAGTATTTACTGTTTCCGCCACTGAATGTCACGCGGTAAGTGGGGCTGTTGCAGTAGCTTATTTTCTTGCAGAAGGGCATCACTGCGCAGTTCAGATAGTAGTCTTCGGCCACAAAGCTGTCTGTCTCGGCAGGGAGGTGCTCCAAGAGTAGGTCGCGGCGGTAGGCTTTTGCCCAAAGTGTGCAAATGGTAGCACCGCTTAGCAGCTCGAGCCAGTCGACCTCAATATTTTGCGACTCGCGGCTCTCTACTTCGCCCGCCGGACGCGTGTAGGGTCGGCGAAGATGCAGATAGGGGAACTGTATGTCGCTGCCAAAGATGGCCATGTCGCTGCCGGATTGGCTCATGACTCTGTGAATTGTTTGGAGAGCTCCGGGCAGTAGGATGTCGTCGGAATCTACGAAGATGACTAAGGGCGCTGTGGATGCCTTCAGGCCGGTGACGCGTGCCTTATATGCCCCTTGGTTTTGGCTATGGGTTAGCACCCTGATGCGACTGTCGGCAGCTGCTAACCGTCGCAGTATCAGTGGTGTAGAATCACTTGAAGCATCATCCACACAGATTATCTCTGCATCGGCGCCCGCTTGCGAGCACACCGATTTGAGAGCTCTTTCGATGCTCTTGGCGCAGCAGTAAGCCGGGATTATGACGCTTATTTCAGCCATGATTAGAAGCGGAGGTAGATGTTGAAGTAGTAGTGTAGGAAATGCAGAGGCGCCGATGCAAACGCTTTCAGAAGGGCTGCCCCGGCTTGCAGGTATTTGCCTTGACGGCGAAGATCGGTCCATCTGTTGAGGTGGGGCCTCATCTTCAAGTGGCGCACATAGAGAGCGGCAACACCCTTAAACTCACCGTCGAAGAGCGTTTCGCCGTAGGTGAGATATTGCAAGTGCTTCTCTTCTTGAGTGCCGTCGGAGCGATGCTGCCAGCTTATGCCCTGAGTGTTAATCCTATACACACTCCACCGATTTGCAAACCCGTAGACCTTGCCGGCGTGAAGCATATTAAACCAATTGCTGATGTCGAGCAGGTTGAAACGGATGCTGATGGGGTCGGCGCTCGGCTGTTTAGGGTAGTCGGTAAAGACGCTTTTGCGATATAGGATTGTAGCAGTCTGAATCTGAGGCTCAATGAGGATGTCCAAGATGCCGCAGCGGCGTGAGCGGCGCAGATTAAACACCTGCGGCTCCATCTCAGTGCCAGTGATATTGCGGTCGTCGTGAAGGTGAAAGCAGGCTGAATAGTCGGGGTGAGAGTCCAGGAAGTCAACCTGCGCTTGCAGCTTACCCGGGAAGGTCCAATAGTCGTCGCCCTCGCAGAAAGCTATGTAAGAGCCTTTTGCCTTGGGCAGAAACAGCTCCCTGAACTTTGAGCGCCGTTGGCTCAGATAGTTCTCCTTCAGAAATATAGGTTTGATAATGTGAGGATAACGGGCGGCATATGCTTCAATTATTTTGCGATTAGAGTCGGTCGACGCATCGTCAATCACAATAGCCTCAAAAGGGAAAGAAGTTTGTTGGGCTACAATCCCCTCCAGGCAGTCGCCAATAAACCGCTCCTGATTGAAAGTAGCCGTATAAATCGACACCTTCACCCCCTCCGTCCCCGTGCCGACATTCGCGCTTGAGCCTGCGCGACTGTCCG
>CAYVAK010000167.1:0-3169 GCA_964448425.1 uncultured Sangeribacter sp. | reverse complement strand
GTGCGGCCTGTCATCACCAGGTCGGGGCGAGCTGCATAGAGGGCTTCGTCTACGAGGAAATATTCCTGTTCCCAGCCCAGATAAGCCTGCACATGTTTCACCTCGGGGTCGAACATTTGAGCCACACGGGTGCCGGCTTTATCTACGGCGTTGAGGGCACGCAGGAGCGGGGTCTTGTAGTCGAGCGATTCGCCTGTGTAGGAGATGAATATAGTGGGGATACAAAGGGTGTTGTCAAGGATGAAAGCGGGCGAGGAGATGTCCCAAGCTGAATAGCCGCGAGCCTCGAAAGTGTTGCGGATACCGCCGTTGGGGAATGAAGAAGCATCGGGCTCCTGTTGGACAAGGAGTTTGCCGCTAAATTCTTCTACAGTACCGCCTTTGCCGTCGTGTTCGATAAAGGCATCGTGCTTCTCAGCAGTGCCGTCGGTCAAGGGGTGAAACCAGTGGGTGTAATGGCGAGCGCCGCAATCGAGGGCCCATTTCTTCATGCCCTCGGCCACACTGTCGGCCACTTCGCGTGAGAGCGGCTCTTTGTTGTCGATTGCTTTGCACAGTGCTTCAAAGGTGGCTTTCGGCAGATATTCAAACATTTTTTGGCGGTTGAACACATATTTGCCATAATACTCTGAAGGACGCTCCTTCGGAATCTCTACCGGTACGACCTTATGGTCGATTGCCTTTTCTACACATTTAAATCTAAATTCTGACATAATAGTTAAAATTATTGTGTTTGCTATATATCTCTATTTCTTAAGATTAGCAATACGCGCCACAGCCTCGCGGGTGTTTTCAAGGGTGTTGAAAGCGGTGAAGCGCACATAGCCTTCACCGGAGTTGCCGAATCCGCTGCCGGGAGTGCACACTATTTTGCACTCTTGGAGCAAGCGGTCGAAATACTCCCAAGAGGTGGTTTCGCCGGGAGTCTTCACCCAGACATAGGGCGCATTGCGTCCGCCATACACCTCATAGTTGAGGGCGCGCATGCCTTCGCGCAGTATGGCTGCATTATGTTTATAGTATTCTATTGATTCACGAATCTGTCGGCGGCCCTCATATGAGTAGATAGCTTCGGCGCCGCGTTGCACTATGTAGGATGCACCGTTGAATTTGGTGGTCTGACGTCGGTTCCAGAGCTTGCGGAGCTGAATCTTGTTGCCCTCGGAATCGATGCCGTAAAGCTCGTCGGGCACCACAGTGTAGCCGCAGCGCAAGCCGGTGAAGCCGGCAGTCTTGGAGAAGCTTCGGAACTCTATGGCCACCTCCTTGGCCCCCGGAATCTCGTAGATGCTGTGGGGCACATCGGTGTCGGAGATAAAGGCCTCATAGGCTGAGTCGAAGAGTATGAGGCAGCCGTGCAGTTTGGCATATCTCACCCACTTGAGCAGCTCGTCGCGAGTGAGCGTGGTGCCGGTGGGGTTGTTGGGATAGCACATATATATGAGGTCGGGAGTTAGCGCAGGGAGCTGGGGCACAAATGCGTGCTTTTTGTTGCAAGGCAGATACTCAATGCGGCTCCAATTGCCGTTGACCAAGCGGCCTGCTCTGCCGGCCATCACGTTGGTGTCTACATACACCGGATACACCGGGTCGGTCACAGCCACGATACACTCGTTGCTGAAGAGGTCGGTGATGTTGCCAAGGTCGCTCTTTGCGCCGTCGCTGATGAAGATGCATGAAGGATCCATCTCCACACCTCGGTTGCGATAGTCGATTTGCGCTATTTTCTCACGCAGGAAGTCGTAGCCCTGCTCGGGGCCGTAGCCATAGAATGTCTCGGCGTTGGCCTCATCGTCTACGGCGTTGTGCATAGCGTCGATAGCCGCCTTGCAGATTGGGCGGGTCACATCGCCGATGCCCAAGCTGATGATGTTGGCATCAGGATTGGCATCCTTATATTCTTTTACTTTCCGGGCAATGGTGGAGAAGAGATAGCTCTCCGGAAGTTTCGCGAAGTTGTCGTTGATTTTAATCATAGTCCTATAAATAAATGTATGTGTCGGACTTTTATGGGATAATCCGGCAAAATATTCAAAAAAACGGAAACCGAAACAAGAGGTCGGTCTCCGCATCACATTATATCATTGTCGTGGATGAAGCCAGATGTTGTCGCTTTCGGAGGAAAGATAATAGACACCATCTGCAACTATGGTAGCGCCTCCGGTCATAAACACTGTGTCGGAGCGTTTGTCCCACTCTATGGATAGGTCGCCGCCAAGGAGGTGAATCGTCACCGGGGAGTCGACAAGTCCCAGAGCAATAGCGGCCACTCCGGTGGCGCAGCTACCGGTGCCGCAAGCCATAGTCTCGCCGCTGCCTCGCTCCCACACTCTCATTTGGATTTCGCTTCGGGAGAGCACTCGCGCAAATTCCACATTCACGCGCTCGGGCCAGGCCGACGCCCTCTCCACATATTTGCCCACTGTGTGTATGTGTCGGTCGGTGATTTCGCCGTCAAGAAAGCACACAGCGTGCGGATTGCCCATTGAGAGTGCATTAAACTTATATTTCTCGCCTTCAAAGTCGATGGTGACGCCCTTCATCTCAGGGGCCGCTGTAGGCTCGGAAGCTTTAGCAGGGATTAGTTGCGGTTCAAATATGGGGCTGCCCATATCCACTCTCACCGACTCCACTTTGCCCGCCTCGACATTAAGATAGAGAATCTTGATGCCGGCAAGTGTAGAGAGCCGTATCTGAGTCTTATCGGTAAGCCCTTTTTCAAATAGGTATTTACCCACACATCTTGAAGCGTTGCCACACATTTGCGCCTCGGAGCCATCGGCATTCCAGATGCGCATCTCAAAGTCGGCCTCAGGGCCGTTAAGCGGTGAGATCACCACCAGGCCATCGCCGCCCACACCGCAATGACGGTGCGAAATGGCTTGGGCAAGACTCGGAAGATTGAGCGATTCTGCTTCCCCATTATTGTAGAGATACACATAGTCGTTGCCGATTCCGTGCATCTTCGTAAATTCTATTTTATGCGCCTGTGCGGCTGCATTTTTGGTTGAGTCCATACTAATTTTCAATCTTCCTATTAGTGGCTTAATTCCTTGCAAATTTACAAAATTATATTTGCTCGCCAAAGGGGGAAGCTAAATTTTGTGCAAAAAAAGTAAAAATTTGGCCCCGAGGGCGCCCCGACGGGCGCTATATGTTGTGAAACATA
>CAYVAK010000166.1:0-3195 GCA_964448425.1 uncultured Sangeribacter sp. | reverse complement strand
CACAGCGCAAAACCTATTGCCCTGAAAATAAGCCAAACAGCCACGAGAAGCAAAAAAAGCACGTCAAAAATTTGGTCATCTCAGAAAAAGTGACTAACTTTGCATCGCAATTCAGGAGAGATGGCAGAGTGGTCGAATGCGGCGGTCTTGAAAACCGTTGAGGGTCACACCTCCGGGGGTTCGAATCCCTCTCTCTCCGCCTCAGCAGCGAGCTTTTCAGCCCGCTGCTTTTTTCATATACACATAGTCGCCCACCACCCGCCCTGTAGGGATGCAACAAAAGCGGGCGTGCCTTGATGACACGCCCGCGTGTATATATGCGTATATCTGATGCGCCTTAGAAGGTGAAGTGGAGCTGCACACGGATACCGCTCTTATCCACATTCGGAGTGTCGCGGTAAGTGAGACGCCACACGTAGTCCAGTCGCAAGATGGTGAGGATATTGTCGATACCCACACCCACCTCCACATACGGCTCCTTCTTCATCGGCGCGGTGAAGGCATCGAAGGGAAACCGCAACAGATCGTTGTGATAGTCGGGGTTGTTCTTATTGCTGAGCTTTCCATACAAGCCTCGACACGACACCACCTCGCGCAAACGCAGGTATTTCACTATCGGAATACGATTGAAGAGGATGCCGTTGCCCCAATAAGTAAGATCCCATGAGAGATACTGGTCGTTGGCAAACTCCATGGCATTCATCAACGTGAAGCTCTCGGGCTGGATGGTGTACGAAAGGTTGACATTCGGCCACATCAGCGAGGGATAATACACTTGGCTCCACACCTTGCCGGCCTTCAGCATAATGTCGGTGTAGCCAAACGAAGAGAACCAAAAGCGCTTAGACACCGAAAATTCCGTCTTGTTGACCACAAATTTGCTACCCAAGAACCCCTTGGGGCCATACTCGTGGGTGAGCTGGAACACCGGGGCATCCATATTGATAGGTATGCGGTCGGTCTTAGTCTGATAGAAAGTCTCGCCGGGGGCATAGCGCAAGGTGGCGGTGATGGCGGCAGTGTTGAATCGCTTCAGCACATTGCCGTAGCCATCTTCAAACGGCAGCCAGCGCGACGGCTCCACTATCTCGTGCTTCAAGCCCACATCGAAGGAGAATCCGCCTTTCAGCTCCAGCTTATAGTCGATGGTGGAGAGGCGGCGATATGTAATTTTAGTGTCGGGCTGACGCTTCCACGACAGGAAGATATTGTCCATGTTGGTGAAGAGATAGTGCTGGCCTATCTGGTCTATGTCGTATTGGTGGTAAAGCTTCACAGAGTTGATGGGAAATTCGCGCGAGTGATATTTCTTCTCATTGAAGGAATACTCCAGTTCGCCCTCATATTTAAACTTCTTGTCGCGTGTGCCGTAGGCCACATATCCGCGCGCAAAAAGGTGCTTGCTGAGATTAGCGGTGGTCATGCCGCCGAGGCGGAAACGGGCGCCCTCGGCAGTGTTGGCACTTATAAAGGTGTTAATGGGGCCGATGTCAAATTTGCTGTTCTTGCCGGTCTTCACATAGCCGGTCACCAGCGCCACAACCACCTTCTCGGTCCAATAGAATGCCGGCACTTCGCGCAGCTTGCTCAGCAACTTCTTCATGCTCTGCTCATTCTCCTTGATGGGCACCTGCCGATTGTCTCTCCAGAACTGCTCGGGCTGAATAGAGGCGTAGTCGGTGTAGAACTGCTTGCCGTCTTTGTCGTAGTATTTCTCATTCTCCTCATCGGGGAGATCAAACACAAAGTTGCGATAGCCGGTCTGACGACGGGCGTAGAGGCCCTGAGTGCCGGGGATAATCTCAAACTCCACGGTCATATCGTCGCTGATTTTCAGGCGACTGCCATCCTCGGCCTTCACGTAGTTTTGCACCACATATATGTTTTTCACATAATTGAGATTGATGGCCTTGGGCACCTGCATCACCACCTTGCTGATGAAGTAGGAGGAGTCGCCCAGAGCCACATACAGGCGGCCGTTGAAGCCAAACGATTCGGGATTGTGTGGTGCGAACGTGAGCTCTATATGTTTTTGGCCGTTGATAGGCACAGTGTCGTTGAGATAAAACTTGTAATAGTTTGAAGCAATGTTGGAGAGTGGGCTCACAAACCGGTTCTGCATCAGCGTGATATCGTTCTGATAGATGTCGATTTCGCGAAACACATCCTCCATGAAGCGCTGTATGCTCTCTTCGTCGAACACCTCGTCGATGCCGCTGCGCTTAAAGCCCTCAATCACCTCCTTCTGCGCCTCGGGGTTCTTGCGATATATCACCTTCGAGGCCTTCTCCTTCACCGAGATGGGCAGAATCGGCTTTCCGGAGACTTCGCTGGTGTCGCAAAAGTCGAATATAAAGCTAAACTTCTTGGTGAGCCAATTCTTCTTCTGCTCGGGCGAAAAATCGTTGAGCGCAAACACCATTTTCTCATACTTGTCGTAGTTGAAATAGTCGTGGTTCTTGGGGTCGAAGTTCGGATAAGCCTTCCTGATCTTCTCCATCAGCTCCACCGCCGGATTGTTTTTCTTGGAATATTTCTCCTTATGCTTGGTGGTCACCACCACCTCCTGAAGCACTGTGGCCGACGGCGACATCCTCACGGTGATGTCGTTGGTGGTGCCCTTCTCTACAAACACATCCTTGGTGTTGTAGCCCATCGACGATATTTGCAGCGATGTGAAATTAGCATTGGTGGCCAGCGAAAACTTGCCCTCATCGTCGGTGATGGCGCCCTTGTTGCTACCCTTCAGATAGACATTGACATACGACATCGGCTCACCGGTGATAGAGTCGGTGATCACGCCGTTAATAATGGTCTGGGGGTATTCTCTATTCTGGGCCGAAGCCTTCAGCGAGGGCAGAAATGCGAGGCAAAGCGCACACAAGACCAACAGCCTGAAGGGCGCAAATTTCTCACTAATTCTGCTTCTATATAGGGATTTATACATATACTTCACATTGTTCTAATTGCGCCGGCAGTGGGCTCTAATTCTCCGCCCTCGCCGGCTGTTCTTTCATAATCGGCGCAAAGTTAGCAACTTTTCGCCACACTGCATTGGTCAAAATTTCGGTTAATCTCGCCTTTTGTCTTGAATATAAAAGAAAAAAGCGTCACAACAGACACTGTCATGACACCTTTCATTGTAGCGGGACCGAGAATTGAACTCGGGACCTCCGGGTTATGAATCCGACGCTC
>CAYVAK010000165.1:0-3198 GCA_964448425.1 uncultured Sangeribacter sp. | reverse complement strand
CCTTTGGGACCTTCGCCGGGCTCGCCCATTCTGCCGGAGAGCGGCTCACCGAAGCCTTCGCCGGGACGATTGCCGCAATTCTGCTTCATCTCCTCGCAATTCTTCTGATATTGCTTATATTGCTCGGTGGTGAGAATCTTCTTCATCTCTTTGTTGAATTTCTTCACCTCCTTATCGCGCTGCTTCTTGGCCTTCTCCATATCTTTGTCGTGGCCCTTGCGCTCCTTGTTGACAGCCTTATCGGTTCTTTCGTGCGACTTCCCGATAGCCTCGTTCACCTTATCCTTCTGAGAGTCGGAAAGGTTGATGCCTTTCAGCAATGCATCTTGAGGATTAGCTCCGCGGCGGGGAGCGGGTCGGCCTTCAGGCCTGCCTTCGGCCTTACATTCTGACTTACATTCGGGTTTACCGTTGGGTTGGCTCAAGCTAACCGATTCGCCGGAGCGAGCAGCCGGCTCTTGATTGGCAGCACTTGCCGATACTATCAGGCAGCCGGCCAAAAGTGCGATTGATAAGATTCTTCTTTTCATGTCGGTATGATGTTTATTAGTTATTTGAAAGTCGTTATACCTCGTATATATAACTTATTTTGTTAATATGACCGCTTTTCAACCAAAAGGTTTAACCAACAGCTGCAAAAACAACATTTTGCCCGCCTCACCGCCTCACACCCAAGAAAAAAGAGGCCGCGCCAAAGCAAAAGAGGCCGCGCCACATTCGGGCACGGCCTCTTAAAAGCATAAAGTTAATACAACTACACAGTGATTACTTTCTTACAATCACTTTATATGTGTTGCTTGTGCCATCGGTGAAGGTCACAGTCTTGATGTAGACACCATTCTGCGGACGTGCCACCTTGCAACCGTTAAGGTCGTAGTAGGTCTGCGAAGCCACACCCTTATCGGCCAATGTGCCTTTCACAGCAGTGCCGTCGGCGTAAACAATCTCAGAGCAGTATTCATCGTCGCCATCTTTGTACACAGTCTGGATACCGGGGTTAGCGGCATCGAAGTAGAAGTAGATGTAGCGATCGCCTTCGCCGTCGAGACCGTCGTAAACATCGTTGTAGCCATCCTCATCGTAGAGGTTCTGAGCATAGCCGATGTCGGTAAGGGGCTCTGAAAGGTCGACATACTCGTTGGGTGAGAGTGTGAAGAGCTCGCCGTCGATATACACACGATAGTAAAGATTGTCTTCATTCAAAGGCCAACCATCCTCATTGAGAGCATCGAAGCTGAACTCGAGAAGCGCCTCCGTGTCGTCCTCATAGAGATTCAAGTCGTAAGCAGCCTTGGGCACATAAGAAATCTCATCCGGTGTACGCTCAATTGAAGGATTGGTAAACACAGCGTAAGCCTCGATAGCCTCAGCATCGGTAAGGTCGCCACCCACCACGCCGATAGCGCCGGTGAAGCCGGAGAGCTTGCCGTTTTCAGCATCGTAGGTAAATGAGAAGGTCTCCATGGGAGTATAGAGATAGTAAGTCTCGTCATAATATTCATCATACTCCTCCTCCACAGTCATGCCGCAGAAGAACTGATAATAATTATAGTCTTCATCAATACCTACATATTGCTCGGAAGCAAAAGTCACAGTGTTGCCGTCAATATCGCCCACAACCACTGCATTAGCGTTGTCGGGGTTGATGCCCACAATGTAGAGCTTGCCATCCACATCGGCCACTCTCACCGATTGAGAGCCATCCTCGCCTATCACAGCCCAATCTTCAAGAGCACGTACCACATCGCGCGACAAATCGTCTACTGTGAGCACACTCTTGCTAAACGGAGTCATTGTGGTGTCATAGTCGCCATAAAGCACCCAGTTGCCATCCTCATCGGTAAGGCCCAGAATCACACCATCGCCACTCTCAGTGGAGCGAATCACACCATCGGCATCAATGCTGAAAGTGTAAGGCACAGAATCGTCTACCTCATAAGAGGCATCATAGTCGGAAGAGTTAGCCTCATCCTTCACCATACGGTGAGCATAATACATTGTGCCATCCTCCTCAAAAAGCGGCTGAGGAAGCTGGAATGAGAGCACAGACTCAGCGCCGGTGCCCTGAATGTAAGAATCAGTGATAAGATAAGAAATAGGATTCTTCAGATACACAACATCCGAACCCTCTTCAAACACCACATTACCTACCATGCCGCCAAAATCGTAGTCGAACGAATAGCCATAGAAATTAAAATAAGATGAGGCCGACACAATATAACTTTTCGATACACCCTCCACATCGTAGAGAGGCTCATCAGAACTGTTAGCCTTAAAAGCCGCCTTAGCCTTCTTAGCGCTGCGCGGACCCTTAAGCTTGAAATAATCAAACGCCTCGGCACGGCTGCCAAAGCCCGTGCTCAAAGCACTTTGAGCTTTACTGCGGTGAGCTGATTTTGTGCCACGAGCTTGGATCGAAGAAGCCCCCGACAGCAGCATTACACCGGTCATAACAACAGGGAAAAATTTTCTCATTATAAAAAAATAGTTGGTTAGGTTAAAAAAGGGAGCCAATACTCTAATTAGCCCCATTATAAAACGCACTGCAAAATTAGCCATAAAAACTGAAACCGCCACCACCCCACACCCCAAAAACCACCCACCCTACCCAAAAACCGCCGCCCACAGCCCACCATCCCCGCCAGCCATCACCTGTGGCACAAATAATTAACAATCATTTAACACACCGATGCAAAGATATTGCACACATCGGGGCGTAACTTTGCGACGGGTACCACAGTGGTGCTCCTCGAAACCTCAAAAAACCACAAAAATGTCACTACTAATCATAGCCCTCTGCTTCTTCCCCTTCCTAATAGAAGCCCTTCACGACGGTTCAAAACTATGAGCCCCCTCGCGGTAAAAAAAACAGCAAGCCCCCCGCGCCCTGACAATCTTACAATTAGCGTCGCCGGCGGCCCGAAGCCGAAACCGGAAACTAAAAAAAACGCAAAAAACTATTGTCAATTAAAAATAAAATCGTAACTTCGCGTCACAATTACCGAGGAGTGATGCTCGAGTGGTTGTAGATCCCGGACGCAAAACCGACTGCCTCATATTGGCTTAAATCCGCTTCTTTTACCTGCGTGGCATCGATCAGCTCCACCTCGCATTCCCTGGCAATTGCCTCTACTACTTTCTTTGTGTTGCCATGATGTACGCTGGCATAAATAATTGCTTTCATTTACTTTGTCTCCT
>CAYVAK010000164.1:0-3360 GCA_964448425.1 uncultured Sangeribacter sp. | reverse complement strand
CGGGGGCTCTAAAACGGTCTTTTCAGCTTATTTTATCTTTCAAAAAATTGAAAAGTTGGTCGGAATTAGCGGTTTTTTCATATGGTATGTACAGGAATCCACTCGGTTTTATCACTAATAGTAAACCGTTTAAGCCCACCTTAAGGCGGGCAATCTCCTCATATTTAATTGTTGTGGTGTGGGTGGGCAGTTGCTCCAAAAGGCTTTGAGCATCTTCGCTTTTTTGTTCCGATTTTTGCAGATTCGGGCGCCATACCACCTCAATCTCCTCGGGTCCGAATGTAGCAAAATGCTCGACTATATTAAGTACCACTTTGCTATTAAAAGCATAGAAAATATAAACAAATGCCATAATTAGGGGTAGGGCAACGAAGAGCACCAGTGCGGCCAGCATAACCAGTCGGAGGTCTACAAGAAAGCCCGTCACTGCAAGGGAAATTGCTGCTGCCGCCAAAATTAGCATAGGAGTGAGCAGATGGCGGCGTGCCAAGATGCGCAGCATCAGAGATTTTGTAATTTTATACTCTTCTGTGCGTATATAGCCGGTGGCCTTTGAGGGTGATGTGGGGTTAGCGGCGGCCATCGCGTTTGGCTTTTATCACTTTGTAGGTTTCGAGATTTTGGCGCCTGAGTGTTTGGCAAATTCCGGTGTCGGAATCGTTGAAGAGTTCCCCCATGTTTATGTAGTGTTCTTTCTCGCCGCCGGGGCGGGTGAACACCTTGTCGCGTCTTTGCAGCGACTCGTTGTTGAGGCGGCTCTTGCCCCCTTCTTCCAGGCCGCGCAGCCCCTCTTCAACGCCTCCGGGTTTGCACCACACGGGGACGATTTCGGCGCAGGGAGGATAGCCCAGTGCGGTCCACATTATATACTGGTCGGCCAGCGCACCGCGCTTCAGCTCGCCGACATTCTCTATTGGATGGCACCCTTCCACCACAATGGTGGCTGTGGTCTTAAAGCGCGGTATGAAGTCGTTGTCAACCACCGGGCCGCGTTCTGAGGCGAAGTCGCGTTGCAGGGTGGAGTTGTAGAATGAGCGGGAGAGGGTCTCGGTGAGCAGCTCGGGGGTGATGGAGTGAGTGCGGGCGTAGGGCTCAAGGAGAGTGCAAGCGTTCTCTTCGCGGGTGAACCCGTAGCCTTCGCCTTTGCGCCCGCTGTGGCTATAGTTGGTGCGCACCAGCACTCCGGAGGGCGCATCCTTCAGGTCGTAGCGCACAAAGCTGTGGTTGTTGGTTTCAAAAAAAGCGCCGGAGCCTTCGGCATCGATTACCCCGAAGTTGGCTTCCACTCCCAGGGGGCGCGGAAGCTTTTGGAGTAAGAGCTCAAAGTCGTCGACAGTGGTGCAGGTTTGAAGGGCGATGCTCATCAGCAGTCCCTCCTTGTCCATTTTTGAGTTGGGCACTCGATCGTCTTTGAGATTATAGGAGGCGGTGTTCATGATAGCAAATCCCACCTCGTTCATTCCTATCCAGGCCTCTTTGCACTCCTTGTCGGAAGCGTTGAAGAGGGCGGTGTAGGCAAAGCGGCCGTCGCCGGGCGCTATATATTCCACCTTATTGTCGGTGGCGGAGGTGTCGCGGTTTTTCCACAGCAACGGGCGGCCGTCGGTGGTGGCCTCCGCGGCTATTATGGCTGAGGTGCAGGCCGAGGCTTCACTGCCGCCAAGCAGCAGTGCCGCAGCCGTGGCGAGCGACATGAGTGCGTATGGGATTACTTTCATGATGCCTGTAATATTAGCTGTGCAGGTGCCGGTTAGGCAAATCGGTTGGGAAATTTCCACTCTTGGGCCGGACGGCGCATGGCGTAGATGATTAGTGCGATGCCCAGAATTATAAACGGTATGCTGAGTATCTGGCCCATGTCCAGCACCATGTTCTGCTCCCAAGTCTCTTGCGGGTTCTTCACATATTCAATTATGAATCGGGAGGCAAACACCCACAGGAAGAACACTCCGGAGAGCAGGTAGGGGCGTTGCTCGGCATTTTTACGCCAGTACATCCACATGAGCACCACAAAGAGCACCAGATAGGCCAGTGCCTCATAGAGCTGTGTGGGGTGCATGGCTTCGGTCTCGCCCTCTCTTACGAATATGAATCCCCAGGGCAGGGATGTGGGGGTGCCGTAGATTTCGCTGTTCATCAGGTTGCCGAAGCGAATCATTGAGGCCACCAGGGCGATGGGTACCACCACCTTATCCATGGTCCACGACAGAGGTTTGTGGGCGGTGTAGCGCGAGAAGAGCCATACGCATATGATGCAGGCAATGGTGCCGCCGTGGCTCGCCAAGCCTCCTTCCCAGATTTTGAAAATCTGAAGCGGGTGGGCGCTGTAGTAGTCCCACTCGTAGAAAAACACGTGGCCGAGGCGGGCGCCTATCACTGTGCCGGCTATCAGATAGAGTAGCAGGGTGCTGAGCCATTTCTCGGGCGCACCTTCGTGGCGAAACATTCGGGCCACTATGGTGTAGCCTATCAAGAATCCAAGGGCAAACATCAGTCCGTACCAGCGCACTGAGATGGGCCCCAGCGAAAACATTATCGGGTCGGCATTCCAGACTATTTGGGCAATTGTGCTCATTTACTTTACTTTTCGGTTATAATTATAATGGTGAGGCGTCGCTGTCTTGGAGTGCGTGTGCCTCACCATTTTATTTGTTTGGAAATCTCTTCTTCGCCTTGGCTACCCCTTTGAGAGGGTGGCTTTCGGTGAGTGTAGAGCTGTTATTTTCCGACAATTGCAGCGGTGTCTTGAGCAATCATCATTTCTTCGTCGGTGGGTATCACCACCACTTTGATTTTGCTGTCGGCGGTTGAGATTTCTATCTCTTCGCCACGCACCTTGTTGGCCTCGGCGTTGAATTTGATGCCGAGGAATTCGAGCTGACGGCATATGCGTTCGCGGGTCACTGTCTGATTCTCGCCCACACCGCCTGTAAACACAATTACATCGGCGCCGCCCAGGGCAGCTACATATGAGCCGATATATTTGATGATGCGGTATTCATACATGTCGAGAGCCAGTTTGGCGCGCTCGTTGCCGGCGGCTATGGCGTTTTCAATGTCGCGCATATCTGAAGAGATGCCGCTGATGCCGGCCACACCGCTCTTCTTGTTGACAAGGGTGAGCAGGCCGTCGGCGTCCAGGCCTTCTGTCTTAGCCAGATAGACGAGAGCTCCGGGGTCAACGTCGCCGCAGCGGGTGCCCATCATCAGGCCCTCTGTAGGTGTCAGACCCATAGATGTGTCGACACTGACGCCATCCTTGATAGCTGTGATTGAGGCGCCGTTGCCAATGTGGCAAGTGATGATGCGCTGTTGCTCGTAGGGCAAGCCGAGAAATTCGCAAGCGCGGCGGCTCACATA
>CAYVAK010000163.1:0-3438 GCA_964448425.1 uncultured Sangeribacter sp. | reverse complement strand
GCAGGTGGCTGAAGAAATGCCATATGGCTATGCCGGTGCTCACTGCTACATTTAGGGAGTGCTTTGTGCCCTCTTGGGGGATTTCGAGCACTACGTCGGCAAGGTCTACTATGGCCTGATCCACTCCGTGTATCTCGTTGCCGGCCACGATGACGTATTTCTCTTGGGGCGAGGGTATGAATCGGTTGAGCTCCACTGAGTTGTGGGTCTGCTCAAGGGCACATATCTTCCAGCCTTCTTGTTGAAGCTTTTTGAGCTCGGCGGTGGCATCGCTGACGCTGCGCCAGGCCACCGACTCTTCGGCGCCTAAGGCGGTTTTGTGGATTTCGGGGTTGGGCGGGGTGCCGGTGATGCCGCACAGGAGTAGCTCGTGGACCATGAAGGCGTCGGCTGTGCGGAGCACTGAGCCTACATTGAGCAGGGAGCGCACGGAGTCGAGAGCCACCTTTAGGGGCAGCTTGCGGCTCTCTTTATATTCGCTTAGTCCTATGCGTGTTAGCTCTATTATGTTTTTCTTTTGTCGATTCATAAAAGTTAAGGTGGATTAGAATAGCAGGCAGGAGTCGCCGTATGAGAGGAATCGGTAGTCTCTTTCGAGGGCTTCTCGGTAGATTTCTTTCCACTCTTCGGCTCGGCCGTTGCGGCTCAGGAATGAGGCCACCAGGAGCAGGAGTGTGGACTGTGGCTGGTGGAAGTTGGTGACTATTGTGCTCACAAGCCGCCAGCTGAAGCCGGGTGCTATCATTATGGCTGTGGAGGCGTTCAGGCTTTCTCCTTGCTCGTTGATGTAGCGCAGGAGGGCTTGCAGGCTCTCGATGGTGGAGAAGGAGGCGCCCTCTTGGTAGGCTTCCCATTGGCTCACGTGGAGTGGATTTTCGCTGCCGATGGCTATGTGTCGGCCTATGTAGGGGAGCGATTCCAGGGTCCTGACTGAGGTGGTGCCTACCGCCACTATCGGTGAGCCGCTCTCAAGGGCGGCGATTAGCTTCTCTATCAGGGCGGCGGTGACGCAGAATGTCTCGGTGTGCATGGGGTGCGACCCTATTTCCAGGCATTTCACCGGCTGGAATGTGCCGGCTCCTACGTGGAGTGTGAGCTCTTCTATGTCTATGCCTCGGCTTTTTATTTCGTTTAGGATTGCAGGGGTGAAGTGCAGACCGGCGGTGGGGGCGGCCACTGAGCCTTTGATTTTTGAATAGACGGTCTGATAGTCCACAGAGTCCACCTCTTCTGATGCGCGGTTGAGATAGGGCGGTATGGGTATATAGCCTGCGGCATCGATTATTGAGGCAAATGTGAGGTGGGCCGGTGTCCAAGAGAATTCCACACACCAGGCGTTGCCGGGTTTTGCTTCGCCACGGCGGGCCGTGAGGGTGGCTGTGGTGCCGTCGGCCAGAGTGAGCTCTTTGGTGAGTGGTCCCTCTTTCCAGCGTTTCAGATTGCCGATTAGGGCATCCCAGCTGCATGAGCCTTGCGACTGAAACATGAGTGCATAGTCGCGTGGTGCCACCGGGTCGAGGCAGAATATTTCAATCTCTGCTCCGGTGGCTTTGCGCATTTTTACACGGGCGTTGATCACACGGGTGTTGTTGCACACCATCAGGGCGTTGGCGGGCAGCAGTGCGGGCAGTGAGGTAAAGGAGTCGTGGGCTATGCTTCCGTTGCTATTGCGCACCAGGAGCTTGCAGGCGTCGCGCGGGGTGCAGGGGTGGAGCGCAATTTTTTCTTCGGGCAGGGGGTAGTCGTAGTCGCTTATTTTTATCTCTTTTACCATGTGAATTTGCTATATCCGGTGTAGTTGAGGGGGGTGAGGGCTTTGAGTTCGGCTTTCACTTCGGCGCTCACTTCCAGTGTGTCGATAAATTCTTCAATGCTCTGTTCAGTCACTTGGGTGTTGGTGCGAGTGAGGGCTTTGAGGGTTTCGTAGGGGTGGGGATAACCTTCGCGGCGGAGTATGGTCTGGATGGCTTCGGCGAGCACATTCCAGTGGTCGGCAAGGTCGTTGTGGATAGCCTCTTTGTTAATGAGCAGTTTGCCAAGGCCTTTGAGTGTCGATGCTATGGCAATGAGGGAGTGGGCCATGGGCACACCTACGTTTCGGAGCACAGTGGAGTCGGTGAGGTCGCGTTGTAGGCGAGAGAGCGGGAGTTTGGATGCCAAGTGGGTGTAGATGGCATTGGCTATGCCCAGGTTGCCCTCGGAGTTTTCGTAGTCTATAGGGTTGACTTTGTGGGGCATGGCCGATGAGCCGACTTCGCCGGGTTTGATTTTCTGCTTGAAATAGTCCATGGATATGTACATCCAGAAGTCGCGGTCGAGGTCGAGTATTATGGTGTTGATGCGTTTCAGGGCATCGAAGAGGGCTGCAAGGTTGTCGTAGTTGGAGATTTGGGTGGTGAGCTGTTCGCGCTCTATGCCCAGGCGTGAGGATAGGAATCGGTTGGCAAACTCTATCCAGTCTATTTGGGGGTAAGCCACACGATGGGCGTTCATATTGCCGGTGGCGCCGCCAAATTTGCCTGATATGGTGGTTGCATTAAGCACTTTGAGCTGCTCTTCCAATCGATATACGTATACGGCTATCTCTTTGCCCAGGCGAGTGGGGGTGGCGGGCTGGCCATGAGTGCGGGCCAGCATAGCTACATCTTTCCACTCTTCGGCATAGCTTTTAAGGGTGGCTATGAGCTCTTGCAGGGCGGGCACAAACACATCTCTTAGGGCCTCGAGCAGTGATAGGGGCACCGAGGTGTTGTTGATGTCTTGAGAGGTGAGGCCGAAATGGATAAACTCTTTGAATTCTTGCAAAGAGAATTCGTCGAATTTCTCTTTCAAGAAATATTCCACAGCCTTCACATCGTGGTTAGTTATCTTCTCAATATCCTTGATGCGCTCGGCGTCTTGGAGGGAGAATTGCTGATATATTTCTCTAAGCTTGGCAAAAGCCTCTTGTGCGGGAAATGATTTGAGCTGGGGGAGAGGTATCTCACATAGCGCAATGAAATATTCTACTTCTACTTGCACTCTATATTTTATGAGGGCGAATTCGGAGAAATAGGGTGCTAAGGGTGCGGCTGACTTCCAATAGCGCCCGTCAGCAGGCGAGATTGCGGTGAGTGGACTAAGATTCATAACTAAAAAAAATAACAATATAAAGGTTTGTTTATCTCTTTGATTGCTAATAAATTGCAGTGTGCCGGCGGCGAGCGGCGGCAAAAAGTTTCACAAAATTACGAAAAAAAATTTGCTCATAAAAGAAAATTGCATTAACTTTGCAGCGCAAAACGGTAAAAACAATTTGTTTTCATGGAGCGTTGCGAAACGCGTTTTATAATATTAGGCAGTTTAAGTTAGTAATAATTGGGGGCGCTTAGCTCAGCTGGTTTAGAGCATCTGCCTTACAAGCAGAGGGTCGGGGGTTCGAATCCCTCAGCGCCCACC
>CAYVAK010000162.1:0-3475 GCA_964448425.1 uncultured Sangeribacter sp. | reverse complement strand
AAATCTACCGGATTCATCTCCCTGAAGAGCCGCAAGGGTGTGGACATCAAAGCTCTTGAGCTCCCCGGCCTCTGGAACGGCGCAATGAGCGACTGGAACACCATATTCGTGGAAGTGCCCGCCGACACATTCAACCCCGTCAAAACTGTCAACGACCTCCTCCGTCCCGCACACCAACAATAATGTAATTTATACAGAATTTAAAGTAACGCAGGCTGAGCCAACTTAAAAATGGCTCAGCCTCTTTTTTATGACCCGGCCGATGCGAGCGCGCCCGAATGCACCGTAGCACTTGATTATCAATTTATTATCACACCGACAGAGGCTCAATCATCCGCATTCCCGCCCCAAATATAAGTCGGAAGCATTTCCCCTCTAAATTTCCGCCCCAAAGAGGCTATTTTGCAGAATGGATAATTTTTTGTATTTTTGCACCGTGATAAGTGGCTCTCAATTATTTAAGGAGAACCGCACTTGTAAAAACACAAATATTAATCGAATATATAACCAATAATAAAGTCGATAACAGATGGACGTAAAATTTGACAAGATTGACAACGTATACGCTATGTTGACCATCAATCTTGACGAGAAAGACTATCAAGATAAAGTAAAAAAACAACTCCGCGAAATCGGTCAACGCCGTCCGGAGCCCGGCTTCCGCCCCGGCCACGTGCCCGCAGGCCTGCTCCAAAAGAAATATGGCACAGCCGTGAAATACGACGTAGTAAACCGCGAAGTAAGCGAAGCTCTTTACAACTACGTAAAAGACAACAACATCAAGACTCTTGGCGACCCCGTGCCCCAAAAGAATGATGACTTCAACATCGACAACACTGAATTTTCATTCTCTTTCAAAGTTGGTTTGTATCCCGAACTCAACCTCAACGTCGACAAAAACCTCAAAGTGGCTTACTACAACATAGAAGTAAGCGAGGAAATGGTGACTCGCCAAAGCGACATGCTTCGCAACCGCTTCGGCAAACAAGAGCCCGGCGAGCAAGTAGAAGCTAACGCTCTTGTGAAAGGCGAAATTGCCGAGCTCAACGAAGACGGCTCTCTCAAAGAGGGCGGCATCGTGGTAGAAGACGGCATCGTATCTCCCCAATACTTCAAATCAGAGGAGCAGCGCAACATCTTTGTAGGCAAAAAGCCCGGTGAAGTGGTACGCTTCAACCCCGCAGCCACCTGCGACGGCAACGACGCTGAGCTCTCTTCAATGCTCAACATAGACAAAGAAGCTGTGGCCGACCACAAAGGCGACTTCAACTTCACCATCAAAGAAGCCCTCGTGCTCCGTCCCGCTGAGCTCAACCAAGAATTCTTCGACAACGCCCTTGGCAAAGACCAAGCTCACAACGAAGAAGAATACAAAGAGGTGCTCAAGAAGATCATCGCCAACCAGCTCTCTTCCGACAGCAACTACCGCTTCTCAATCGACGCTAAAGACGCCCTGATGAACATCGCCGGCGAAATCCAGCTCCCCGCCGAGACCCTCAAAGAGGTGATCAAGATGAACAACGAAGGCATCACCGAAGAAAACATCGAAGAGAAATACACCTCATTTGAGCCCCAACTCAAATGGTATGTAGTGCGCGACACAGTGGCTGAAGCTCTCAAAATCAAAGTGGAGCAAGCCGACCTCATAGCCACCGCAAGCCTCATAGCTCGCCAGCAATTCGCACAATACGGCATGACTAACGTGCCCGACGATGCAATTGAAGGCTACGCTAAACGCATCCTGGAAGACAAGAACTCTCGCGAGCAAATAGCCAACAACGCTTACGAAATGAAATTCTTCCAAACAGTGAAAGAGGCTGTGACACTGGAAGAAAAAACCGTCAACGCCGACGAATTCAACGCACTGTTCAAACCCACTGAAGAAACAGCCGAATAACACCGACTGTATCGTTCACCAAGCATAACAACACACAAAGAGAGTGTCGCAATTCAACCTGTGGCGCTCTCTTTAGGTTTAAACGGCTTCCGACCTCTACCCGGCCCCTGCGGCAAACAAGCCTCTCCCACCGCCCCCTGGCCGCCACCGACAAACCCAATTCGGCACAATATTTGTTATGTCCTTACCCTATAGAGATACTTTCTTCAGCTAATTCACAATTAAATCAACCAATTATGAACTCAGATTTCAGAAAATATGCCACCGGCCACCTCGGCCTCTCCGGCACCATGGTAGACGACTATTCAAAAGCTATCAGCAGAGAAGCAGCCCTCAGCGGTCTGCGTTCTCAAGCCCCCAAAGCCGACTACATCAACCCATATATATTGGAAGAGCGCCAGCTCAACGTCACCCAGCTCGACGTGTTCTCACGCCTCATGATGGACCGCATCATATTCCTGGGCACCCAAGTCACCGACCAATCGGCCAACGTGATTCAGGCGCAGCTCCTCTACCTCGACTCTGCCGACCCCGGTAAAGACATTAATATATATATCAACTCCCCCGGCGGAAGCGTCTACGCAGGTCTCGGCATCTACGACACCATGCAATACATCAGCTCCGACGTCTCAACCATCTGTACCGGCATGGCCGCTTCAATGGCTGCTGTGCTGCTGGTGGCCGGAGAGAAAGGCAAACGCTTTGCCCTCCCCCACTCGCGCGTGATGATTCACCAGCCCATGGGCGGAATCCAAGGCCAAGCCTCCGACATCGAAATCACAGCCCGCGAAATCCTCAAGCTCAAAGACGAGCTCTACAGAATCATTGCCGACCACTCCGGCCAATCAATAGAAAAAGTGGCCGCCGACAGCGACCGCGACTACTGGATGATTGCCAAAGAAGCCCAAGAATACGGCATGATTGACCGTGTGCTCACCAACCCCAACAAGAAGGACTAATCACTGATAATGGCTAAAAAGAAACTGACATGCGCCATGTGTGGCGCCGAAGCAACCACCGCAAACCCCGTGGCCGAAATATTTCCCGGACTCACAATTTGCAAAAATTGCCTCGAATATATCAACGACCGCGCCAACTCAGAGTGGAACGCCAAGAAAGCCGGCGCCGAGGCCGAGGCCGACGCACCGAACCTCAAGAAAGTGCCCAAGCCAAAAGATATTTTTGAATTCCTCAACAGCTACGTCATAGGCCAAGAGGATGCCAAGAAATATCTCTCCGTGGCCGTCTACAACCACTACAAACGCATCTCACAGGCCACAGCGACAGCAGCCGACAGCGATGACGTAGACATCGAAAAGTCGAACATCATCCTGGTGGGCCCCACCGGCACAGGCAAGACACTCCTGGCCAAGACCATTGCCCGCCTGCTCGATGTGCCCTTCACCATAGTCGACGCAACAGTGCTCACCGAAGCCGGCTATGTAGGCGAAGACATAGAGTCGCTGCTCACCCGCCTGCTGCAAGCTTGCGACTACGATGTAGAGAAAGCTCAACGCGGCATTGTCTTCATCGACGAAATCGACAAGATAGCCCGCAAGAGCGACAACCCCTCCATCA
>CAYVAK010000161.1:0-3663 GCA_964448425.1 uncultured Sangeribacter sp. | reverse complement strand
TGATTTGTAATCTCGGGGTCGTTGGTTCGAATCCGACAAGAGGCTCCAAAAGAGAGTTATTAGTTAGGCAGATGTGCATAATGCATCTGCCTTTTTTCTTATAAACACACACTTATAAGTATGGCATCGCTCTATAATATTACCTTTGTGACATCCAAGCCTCGAGAGGCCGAATTGTTGAATTCAATCCAAGCAGAATTTATGCCGCTGGTGATGCAAGCCGGCGAGGCCACTTGCCCTCAAATCACACGCGTGGCGCCTCAGAGTGCCGGCACTGTGCTTATGGGTGAGGAGGAGGCTGTGAGCCTTTGTGTGCAATTCCGATTTGAGGAGCCCCGGGCTATAGCAGCTTGGAGGGAGGCCACTCTGGAGCCGGCGTTTGAAAAGGTGGCCGAGCGCTTTGGTGAGGATATGCTTCACTTCGACACTGTGCTTGACATAATTGAAATACGCAATTTTAACTGATGCGACCCAATCTCAAAGACTATCAGCGAGTGATACTCGGCATTGACCCCGGCACGAATGTGATGGGCTATGGTGTGCTGGGTGTCAAGGAGGGCAAGCCCGAGATGATAGTGATGGGTGTGATAAAGCTTAGCGGCATGGGCGACCATTATATGCGTCTGCGTCGCATATATGAGCGAGTGAGCTCGTTGGTGACTCAGTATCTGCCCGATGAGCTGGCCATTGAGGCCCCCTTCTATGGCAAGAATGTGCAGTCGATGCTTAAGTTGGGAAGGGCGCAAGGTGTGGCCATGGCTGCCGCCTTGGCGCGCGAGATTCCGATTAAGGAGTATGCGCCGCTTTCGGTGAAGCAGTCTATCACCGGTTCGGGTGCCGCCTCCAAGGAGAGGGTGGCAAATATGCTTCAGCATCTGCTGAACATCCCCGACGATAAGATGCCCGACCTTGCCGATGCCACCGATGCATTGGCCGTGGCGCTCACTCATTTCTATGAGTCTTCGAAGCCGCAGGTGGCTAAAGGACCCTCTTCATGGGCCGAATTCTTGCGCCAGAATCCCGACAGACTTCGGAAGTAGGCCCGCCGACAAATTCGGCTAATTTTGGGCGCACTCTTGCAGGGGAACGGATAGTTTTGTATTTTTGCACTGAAAAGATGTAAGAGATATCCCCGTTTAGGCTCGGCTCTTGGGGGCTCCGGCAGTGCCGCTCAGTGCGGTGGCCTCGGCCGTTATTTAGAAGTGCGGGCTTAAAGCAGGGAAAGTGGAATATATTATGCAGTATTTTAGTTTTGAAATTTCGCAAGTAGCTCTTATTCTGCTTGCTTGTGTAGCAATGTTTGCAATATTGGCTTCGTGTGTAGGCATGGCGGCTATGCGCCGAGTGGCTCGCCGAGGACGCCGCGAAGAGGAGCGAGCCCTTTCGCTCTTGGCCACCCCCGATGAGAAGCTGCCGAAAGTGTCGGTTGTGGTCTACGCTCGCAACGCCGAGGAGAGTATCCGCGAATTTCTTGATTCACTTTTCTCTCAAAATTATCCCGACTTCGAGATTATAGTGGTAGACGACGATTCTGCCGACAACACCATGGGTGTGCTTGAGAATATTGCCGAGCAGCACCCCAACCTCATCTACACCTTTGTGCCGGCGAGCGCCAAGAATGTGAGCCGCCGCAAGTTGGCGGTGACACTGGGCGTGAAGGCTGCGAGCGGCGAAGTTGTGGTCTCCACCGCTTCATATTGCAAGATCGGTTCCGACAATTGGTTGCGCACCATGGCCGCGCCGTTTGCCGACAAGGGTATCCATCTCTCGCTGGGTTATTGCCGCTTCCCCAAGGAGAAGCAGACAGGCGGTTTGCGCTGGGCGCTCTCCTACGATGCGCTGGTGGCCGATTGCCAATGGCTGGGCTATGCCTTAGCCGGCAAGGCTTTCAGAGCCCACCGCTGCAACATGGCTTGGAGGCGCGACACCTTCTTTGAAAACAAGGGATTTGCTTCGTCGGTGGCGCTTCAGGGCGGCGACGATGATGTGTTTGTGAATAAACTTGCTGATGAATATAACACTGCTGTGGCCATCTCGGCCGACTCGCAGCTCACTGTGGATGTCTCCTGGGAGCAGTTCCGCCACCTGTGGCGAGGCGACCGCGAGCGCCACGTCTACATGACACGTTTCCTGCACACTTCGGCTCTCTTGATTCAGGGCTTTGGCAGCATGTGCCGCTGGTTGGCCGTGCTTTGTGCTGTGGCCCTCGGGGCGGTGAGCCTGCCTAATCCGGTGCCTGCCGGTGGGGCGTTGCTGATGCTGTTGCTGATGTGGGGCTATGAGATTTGTGTCTATCGCCGGGCTGCCAAGGCTCTCGGCTCGCTGCGCTTGTGGTGGAGTGTGCCCCTCTTCAATCTCTTGCGCCCATTGAAGTCGGCGAGCACCCGAGCTCATGCAAATGCCGATTCATATCGCCATTACACATGGATGACCGGCATGAAGCCGTAGCCCTCGGAGGCCTTGGAAGGCGCCGAGTGACTTTAATAAAAATTGTCGGGGGAAAATTTAGAAGAATTTGATGATGCGTTTAAGAGAGTCGATAAGAATGTCGCACTCTTCAGTGGTGTTGTAGGCCGCGAAACCTACTCTCACGGTGCCGGGGATTCCGAATCGTTCCATAAGAGGCTGAGCACAGTGGTGGCCGGTGCGCACTGCTATGCCGAGTTTGTCGAGCAGCATGCCTACATCGTAGGGGTGTACATTCTTGTATAGGAAGCTGATAATGGCCGATTTATGGTCGGCTTCGCCAAAGATTCTGATGCCGGGGATTTCGGCTTTCATGCGCTCTTGGGTGTATCGCAGCAGTTGGTTTTCGTGGTCGTCGATGGCTTGCAGGCCTGTCTCGTCGAGGAAGTTGAGCGCTTCGGAGAGAGCGGCAATGTCGACAAAGTCGGGGGTGCCGGCTTCAAATTTGAAGGGGAGGTCGGCGAAGGTAGTGCCCGAAAATGATACATGCTTAATCATCTCGCCGCCGCCCTGATAGGGTGGCATTTTTTCGAGCAGAGAGCGACGTCCGTAGAGCACACCCACGCCTGTGGGGCCGTACATCTTGTGGGAGGAGAACACGTAGAAGTCGCAGTCGAGGTCTTGCACATCTATCTTAATGTGGGCCGAGGCCTGAGCGCCGTCCACCAGCACGGGTACGCCGTGGCTGTGGGCAGTGGCTATCATCTCTTTAATAGGGTTGACAGTGCCGAGCACGTTGCTCACATGGCAGAAGGCGGCGATGGCTGTCTTGGGGCTGAAGAGCCGGGCGTATTCGTCGAGCTTGAGGGTGCCGGAGTCGGTGATGTCTACCACTTTGAGGGTGAGGCCGCGGCGCTGCGCAAGCAGTTGCCAGGGCACAATGTTGGCGTGGTGTTCCATCACGGTGACAATAATTTCGGAGCCTTCGGGTATCAACTGTCCGTAGGAGGCGGCCACCAGATTGATGGCTTCGGTGGTGCCTCGTGTGAAGATGATTTCTTCGGGCGAGGAGGCGTTGATATAGCTCATCACTTTGCGGTGAACTAGCTCTTGGCGGTCGGTGTCCTCTGTTGAGAGGGTGCGCACACCGATGTGTACGTTAGCTTTAAAGCCGTTGTAGCCCTACTCAATGGGCTCTACGACTCTCAAGCGTGTTATCGCGGTATCGGTGCTGTCGAGGCAGACTAGTGGTCGCTG
>CAYVAK010000160.1:0-3682 GCA_964448425.1 uncultured Sangeribacter sp. | reverse complement strand
GTTGAGTTAAAAGGTTACTGCAAAGGTGGTAAAAGTTTTTCACAATTCAAAATTCTGCGGCTATTTTTATTTAGACCCTGCATATCAAATAAATTTATTACTTTTGTGAACTAAACATAAAATAACCCCTAAACCCAATATTTCATGAAAGTACACTTATTAGCCGGATTGCTTTTTGCCGGCGCCGCAGTAGCCGGTGCTCAGGAGCAATCGCCTCTGTGGCTTCGCAATGTGGCTATCTCTCCCGACGGTGCGAAAATTGCTTTCACTTTCAAAGGTGACATTTTCACTGTGCCGGTATCCGGAGGTGATGCCCGCCAAATTACCTCAAATTCTGCTTACGACTCATCGCCCGTCTGGAGCCCTGATGGCACCAAGATTGCCTTCAGCAGCGACCGTTGCGGCACCGACGATGTCTATATTGTAGATGCTAACGGGGGCACCCCGCGCCGCCTCACCACCGATAGCGGCAAAGAGGTCCCGGTGGCTTTTTTAGACAACAACACCCTGATGTTCATTACTGCCGGTATGCCATCCCCTCAAAGCATCCGCGGCTCTTTCGGCTATCAATTGCCTTACACTATCGACGTAACTGTAGATAGCCCCCGCCCCAAACTTTACCTTTCGGTGCCTATCCGCGAAGGAGTGTCGGTAAGTAGCTCGGGTGTGCTCTATGCCGACCGCAAAGGCGTTGAGGATGTGTATCGTAAGCATGAGCGCTCAAGCGGCACTGCCGATGTGTGGCTCTATAAGAACGGCGATTTCAAACAGCTCACCACTTTCAATGGCCACGATCAGAACCCGGTTTGGGCCCCCGACGGCAAATCGTTCTACTATCTGAGTGAAGAAGATGGCACCCTCAATGTCTATCGCGCTGCCTTAGACGGAAGCTCTAAAAAACAGCTCACCCACTTTGCAAAGCACCCCGTGAGAGGCCTGTCGATTGCTGCCGACGGCACATTGGCCTTCTCCTGGGACGGCGAAATATATACCATCAAAGACGGCGCTGAGCCGGCCAAGGTAAACATCCGAGTTTCAGCCGATGATTACGACTCCGACTTGGTGAAAGGCCTGCGAAGTCAAGGCGCTTCTTCGTTTGCTGTTAGTCCCGATGGCTCAGAGATTGCCATTGTGATTAGAGGCGACATCTTCGTGACCTCCACTAAATATCAAACCACCAAACGCATCACCAACACTGCCGCTCAAGAGCGCTGTGTGGAATTCTCGCCCGACGGCCGCACCCTTGTCTACGACAGCGACCGCGACGGCTATTGGCAGCTCTTTACCGCCAAAATCAAAAGCGACGATGAGAAATCGTTTGCCTACGCCACCGACATTGAGGAGACACCCCTCTATAAGTGCTTCACCTCGGCTCAGCAGCCCTCTTTCTCCCCCGACGGCAAGAAGGTGGCCTTCTTGGAGAATAGAACTATCCTGAGAGTTATCGACCTTAAAACCAAGGCCGTCACCACCGCCTTGGACGGTAAGTTCAACTACTCTTACTCCGACGGCGATGTCCAATTTCGCTGGAGCCCCGACAGCCGTTGGCTCTTAGCCAGCTACATAGGCGAGGGCGGTTGGAATAATATTGATGTCGCTCTGGTGAAAGCCGACGGCTCGCAAGTGGTCGACCTCACTGAAAGCGGCTTCACCGACTCTAACCCCAAATGGGCTATGGACGGCAAAGCCATCACCTATGAGACTGCCAAATACGGCCTGAAAAGCCATGGCAGCTGGGGCAACACCGGCGATATCATGTTTATGGCCCTTGATGGTGAGGCTTGGGATGCCATCACCATGACCGAAGAGGAGGCTGCACTTGCCGAGAAAGTCGAGCAAGATAAGAAAGACGGCGACAAGGCCGACAAGAAAGATGACAAGAAGTCGAAAAAAGACGATAAAAAGAAAAAAGGCGATAAGGCCGAAGAGGAAGCTGTAAAACCGCTCAACTTCGAGCTCGCCGACCGAAATTATCGCAAATCCCGCCTCACCCCCTCATCTGCCTATATTTACGACTACTATCTCTCCCCCAAAGGCGACAAGCTCTATTACCTGGCCAATCAGACCGAAGGCGGCTTTAGCCTCTTTGAGCGCGACCTGCGCAAGGGCGACACCAAAGTGCTCGCTAAGGGCATGGCCGGAGGCTTGGAGGCTGACTCCAAAGGCGAAAACCTCTTCGTGATGACCCAAACAGGCCTCACTAAAGTCTCCCTCGCCGACGGCTCTACCACCCCCGTGGAGTATAGCGCCCTCTACGACCGCAAACCCTCCCAAGAGCGCGAATACATCTACGACCATATGCTGCGCCAGGTCAACGACAAATTCTACGACGAGAATCTCCACGGTGTAGACTGGGACTACTACGGTCAACACTATCGTCAGTTCCTCCCTTACATCTCCAACAACCGCGACTTCGCTATTCTCCTCTCTGAGATACTTGGCGAGCTCAACGCCTCCCACACCGGTGGCCGCTACTATTCCAATGCCTCATTCATCCCCGTAGCCTCCCTCGGCGCCTTCTACGACGAGGACTATGCCGGCAACGGCCTCAAGGTGGCGGAAGTGCTCCATCGTGGTCCGCTCAGTGCCAAACAGGTAGGCGTTGAGGCAGGCGACATCATCCTCTCCATTGATGGCGAAGAGATTCAAGCCGGTAAGGACTACAACAATCTGCTTGAAGGTAAGGTAGGCCGCAAGACTCTTCTTAAAGTGAAGAAAGCCAACGGCAAGGAGGTCTCTGTGAAAGTGAAGCCGATAAGCAAAGCTGCCGAGCGCAACCTCCTCTACCAGCGTTGGGTGGAGCGTAATGAGGCTATCGTCGACTCCCTCTCCGGAGGCAAAGTGGGCTATGTGCATGTGCAAGGCATGAACACCGATAGCTACAACACCGCCTACGACCGTATACTCGGCAAATACCGCAACTGCGATGCCGTGATTGTCGACACCCGCTACAACGGCGGTGGCTGGCTCCACAACGACCTTGCTGTGCTTCTGAGCGGCAAAGAATATGTGCGCTTCACCCCGCGTGGCCGCTACATTGGCAGCGAGCCCTTCTCGCAGTGGTATAAACCCTCGGTAATGCTTGTCAACGAGAGCAACTACAGCGACGCCCATGGTAGCCCTTACACCTACCAGGCCCTCGGCCTTGGCGATGTGGTCGGCGCTCCAATCCCCGGCACTATGACAGCCGTGTGGTGGGAAACACAGATCGACCCGACTCTCATCTTCGGCATCCCGCAAGTCACCAATAGCGATCTGAACGGCAACGCCTTAGAGAACCATCAGCTCACCCCCGACGTCATTATTTACAACCGCCCCGCCGACATTGAGCGTGGCGTAGACAGCCAGCTCGAAGGCGCCGTGAAGCACCTCCTCAAAAAGGTAGCCCAAAAATAGCGGCTCATTCCCGGAGCTATTGTCTCCCAATCTCTCTGGATGCCGGCGGTGCATCTACTCATAGTCAATTGATTATCAACAAATAATCACATCCAAACAACCCACTCCGACGGAGGCTGCGGCAAATCGGCGCAGCCTCCCGCTGTTTTCTTAGGCATTACCATCTCAACTGCCGGTAGGTTATTTGTAGTATTAACAAATATTAACAAAAAAACGACGGGCCACTTGCAAATTGGTGAAAAATATTTTATCTTTGCGCATCTAATTGATTTTAATTATCTACATT
>CAYVAK010000159.1:0-3736 GCA_964448425.1 uncultured Sangeribacter sp. | reverse complement strand
GAACACAGCCACTGTCTGGTCTTTGCCAATCTTGTCAAGGCCGTAAGCAAGAGCAGCTGCGGTAGGCTCGTTGATGATTCGGCGCACTTTCAGACCGGCAATTTCACCGGCATCTTGTGTGGCTTTACGCTGAGAATCGTCGAAGTAAGCAGGCACTGTGATAATAGCCTCTGTCACTTCTGTACCGAGGTAATCTTCGGCGGTTTTTTTCATTTTTTGAAGAATCATTGCCGATATCTCTTGCGGTGTGTATTCACGACCGTCGATATCAACTTTGGGCATATTGTTTTGGCATACCACTTTATAGGGCACACGCTTGATTTCGCCTTCTACTTTTGAGCAAGTTTCGCCCATGAAACGCTTGATAGAATAGATGGTGCGAGTCGGGTTAGTGATGGCCTGACGTTTTGCAGGGTCACCGACTTTGCGTTCACCGCCGTCTACAAATGCAACTACCGAAGGAGTGGTGTTCTTACCTTCGTTATTAGGAACAACAACAGGGTTTTTACCCTCCATAACAGCGACACAGCTATTGGTTGTGCCTAAGTCAATTCCGATAATTTTTGCCATGATTTTATATGTTTTTTAGTTTATATTCTTGTTAGTTGGCCGCAAGTAGCTCCCCGGCAATCGAGGCTGCGGAGCTAATTGCTGTGTATTGTATCAACAAATAGTATGCTAAAAGTTTTAATTCCCCGATTATTTTTTATTCTCTCGCATTCTAACACTCTAATTATCAGCATATACCCAACTCGCCCATTTTGAGTCGGCATAAATAAAGCACCTATGTCAGACTCTGCCACGATGCTGACATAGATGCACAAAATTTCTGATTCGAGGTGGGCTACTTGCCTGTGGGAAGGAACATAAGGTAGACAGCCATGACGAGCAGCAGGAAGGCGCAGACATGATTCCAGCGCAGTGTCTCTCCGCCGAATATAAACATGGTGACTACGGTGAATACCACAAGGGTGATGGCCTCCTGCAACACCTTGAGCTGCATGAGCGAGAATGGCCCGCCGTTGCCTGAGAAGCCTATACGGTTGGCCGGCACCATGAAGCAATATTCAAAAAAGGCTATAGCCCAAGAGAAGGCTATCACACCTACCAGCGGCCAGCTTTTAGAGATGCCGGCTGTTTGAAGTTTAAGGTGCCCATACCAGGCAAGGGTCATAAAAAAGTTGGAGACGAGGAGCAGAAGCACTGTGGCTATTCCGGGATTCATAATATATATAGTGGTTGTATATAGGTAATATTACATCGGAGCCGAGGAGTTATGCCCGGCTTCGGTTCTATTTCTTTTTCTTTCTTAGTTTGGCGGCTGTCAATTTATGTTCTTCGGCCTGTTCGGGCATATCGAGGCGGTCGTAAATATCGGCTATGAGGAGATGAATCTCGGGGTCTTTACGGCGTAATTTTAGGGCGGCATTGCAGCTCATGAGTGCCTTTGAGAGGTCGTCGGAGTGCATATAGCAGCGGGTCATGATTAGCAGGGCATCGATATTTTTCTTGTGAGAAGCAGCAATCTTCAAGGCAGCCATTAGCGCATCGTCGAATCGCTCGCCCACAAAGAGGGCTGTGGCCTCGCCCACCCCGGCATCTAAATTCTCGGCATCGAAGTGGAGGGCCTTGCGGAAGTTGGCCAATGCCGGCTCCCAAAGCTCCGATCCGGAGGCAAGACATTCGCCGCCCATATCCACATATTCAGCGGCCAGCCGCCTGCGCTCCTGCTCAAGAGCCTCAATGCGCTTGCGCTGCTCGCTTATCACGGCCAACTTGCGTGCCACCAAACGCCTCACATTAGGCAGTGCCATCTCATTGCGAAATGTGAGCGCCTTATAGAAGTCGTTGACGGCCGTAAGATAGTCTTCCTCCTTGAAGGCTTTAATTGCCATGGCATAGAGGAGGTCGGCACGAGCGGAGTTGAGAGCGCCCTCGACAGCCGTCTGCGAGTTGAAGCATCGGCTAAAACGCACTATCTCGGGATTGACCAGTATGTCGCGCTTACTTATGCGGCTGTGAAGCGTGATTCCCTCAAGGGAGGTGCAACGCGAGAGGGCCACATAAGTCTGGCCTCCGGTGAAGGCGCCTCGTTCAAGGTCGATAATAATATTGTCGAAAGTGAGGCCCTGGCTTTTGTGGATGGTCATGGCCCAAGCGGCCTTCACGGGGAATTGGGTGAAGGTGCCTATCACATCCTCGGCTATTCGGTGGGTCTGCTCATTATAGGTGTAGCGCACATTCTCCCACACCATCGGCTCCACATCGTAGATGTCGCCGGCCTCCAGCTGAAGCTTAATCCGCTCGGAGTCAATGTCGTGGACTATGGCAAGAGAGCCGTTGACCCAGCGATGTTCCGGATCATTCTTTATGAGAATCACTTGCGCGCCTTTTTTCAAGGTAAGCTCCTTGTCGGTGGGGAGCAACTTGTCGGGGAAGTCGTCGGTAATTTCGCCGTGAAATATGTAGGCATCGCCGGGGAGGAGCTCCATCTCCTTATTATTGATATAGTCCACCGTGTCGCGATAAGCGGCAAGGGTTATAGATATCTTATCGGAATCGGCTGTGGTGGGCTGAGGAGTGGTGGAATAGCGCGAATTAATCAGATTCAGGTCGGCCTCAGTGGTCCTATTCTCTCTCACTCGGTCAAGAATAGCCACAAAGTCGCGGTTTTTCTGGCGATATATTTTCTTAAGCTCTATGGCCACAAGCTCTATTTGCGAATAGACCTTGGCATTGAAAAAGAAGAAATTGGAATAGGCATAGCTGAGTATGGTGCGAGTGTCGGTGGTGACCACCGGCTCCAGCTGAAAGATGTCGCCCACCAGCAGCAACTGGCAGCCACCAAACGGCTCGCGACGCTTACGCCTCACAGTGCGCAACACCCTGTCAATGAAATCAATCATATCGGCTCTCACCATGGATATCTCGTCGATAATCACAAGGTCGAGCTCACGCATGAGCTTCAACTTCTCCTTATTATACTTAAGCTTGCGGAGCATCCGTGCGCCCGAATAGTCAGGGTCGTTGGGCAAAACGGGGCGCATAGGCATCTGGAAAAATGAGTGAAGAGTCATGCCCCCCACATTCATGGCAGCAATGCCGGTGGGAGCAAGCACCACAAACTTTTTCTTGATGTGGGCGCATATATAACTAAGAAACGTGCTCTTACCGGTGCCGGCCTTGCCGGTGAGAAACACCGACTGATGAGTGTTGCGAAGCAAATTCCAAGCCTGAAGAAACTCCGGATTTACTAAATCAATATCTTTTGGTAACTGTAGCACGTAGGAAATTTCAAAAAAAATGGTGATTAAAATCAATGCAAAGCTACAAAAAATTGCGCTAAACGACAAATGAGGCGGGGCAAAGATAAAAAATTGTGAAAAATTATATTTCTGAATCTCAAAGCATTAGTAAGCAAAAGCGGCAAGAGGCGAAAAAATTTGCTCCGAAAATTTTGTCAGTTCAAATATAATGTCTAACTTTGCATCGCAAATGAGGGAAACACCACCACTCATTAGAACATTGAAATATGCGAAAATAGCTCAGTTGGTAGAGCACGACCTTGCCAAGGTCGGGGTCGCGGGTTCGAGTCCCGTTTTTCGCTCCAAAAAAGAACATTGATTTTTTAGATTGAACCGGCAGAAGCTAAGCCTAAATAGTTGGTAAAAAGACTATTACATTTGCGAAAATAGCTCAGTTGGTAGAGCACGACCTTGCCAAGGTCGGGGTCGCG
>CAYVAK010000158.1:0-3772 GCA_964448425.1 uncultured Sangeribacter sp. | reverse complement strand
ACAGTGCCTAAAGTAACCGTGACACTGCGCAAGAGCTACGGTGGTAGCCACATCGTGATGAGCTGCAAGCAGCTGCGCGGCGACATCAACTACGCTTGGCCTTCAGCCGAAATCGCAGTTATGGGCGCAGCAGGTGCAGCAGGTGTGCTCTACGCTAAAGCAGCTAAAGAGGCTCCCGACCCCGCAGCATTCATCAAAGAGAAAGAAGAAGAATACAACAAACTCTTCGCTAACCCCTACCAAGCTGCTAAATACGGCTACATCGACGACGTTATCGAACCGCGCAACACCCGTTTCCGCGTGATCCGTGCCCTCCAGATGCTCGCCACCAAAAAGCAAGTTAACCCCGCTAAAAAACACGGTAACATACCCTTGTAATTTCCCCCTACAATTTCCCGAGAGGGCATAACGGGCCCTCCCGGGAAATCTTGATATTTACTCAACAGCGCCCTCGCAGCCATCGGCAAAAAGCCTAAGAGCCCGAAAGCCGGTAAATATCAGACATTTATCAACAACAATAACAGAACATGAAAAAAACCATATTGGTTATTTCTCTTGCACTGGCATCACTTTTCGCAGTGCCCGCCACCATAAACGCTCAAAACAGCGACAACGCAGCAGGCACAGAAGCAGTTGAAGTAGCAGCCACACAAGAAGCCGAGGCCGTAGAAGTCAGCGACACTGCCGCCCCGCAGGCCGCCGCTGCTCAAAAAATGGAGACCACACAAGAGAAAAACGAGAGAATAAAAGAAGCTGACGGTGCCGGTGTCGGTGTCACTCTGCTCTCAATGGGCATTGTGATATGCGCACTCATCATCCTCAGCATACTATTCATGGGTTTTGGCAAAATATCACAACGTATGCACGCAAGAAAGAAACTTGAAGCTCACGGCGTTGACCCCAACGTAGTGACTACAGATGACAGCGAACTCGATTCAGGCGAAGCTATCGCCGCAATCGCAGCCGCCCTTCATCAGCACTTCTCAGCTCGCCACGATGTGGAGGACACAGTGCTCACAATGCGTAAACTGAAACGCGCCTACTCTCCGTGGAGCTCTAAAATCTACGGCCTGCGCGAAATTCCCAATCGCAACACCTGGCGCCGCTAATTACCCCACCACACATCCACAAACAACAAGTTTTAACACTGACTATCAACACAATGAAAGAATACAAATACAAAATCAACGGTATGAAATTCGCCGTTGAAATTGATGACAACACCAACGACGACACTATCGCAGTGCAAGTAAACGGTGTAGCTTACAAAGTAGAGCTCGATGAAAGCCAGAAGCCCAAGAAAATCACAGTGGCTCAGCCCAAAAAAGCAGCTCCCGCTCCCCGCACAGAGTCAGGCGAAAAAGTGATTTCCAAACCCACCGCCGCCACCTCAGCTGCCGCTGCCGTTAAGAGTCCCCTGCCCGGCACAATCATGAGCATCAACGTAAACGTTGGCGACACAGTGAACTCAGGCGACACAGTATGCGTGCTCGAAGCCATGAAAATGGAAAACGATGTGCACACCGACAAAGCCGGTACTGTTAAGAAAATCCTCGTAGGCATCGGCGACTCCGTGCTCGAAGGCACCGACCTCATCGTAATAGAGTAATAAGCAGCTATAGTCACTTTATAGCACCGCCTACTACTTTGTGATTAATAACGGTAGCAACTCCCCACGCAATTACACTCACTAATTAACATCATAACGCAATCCGGTTGCCACCATTTTTGACGAAAATCGCATTAAAATGATTCTTACATCTTTTGGCTCATTCCTCAGTGACAGCCTCCAGACATTCTGGAACTTCACAGGTTTCGCCAATACAAACTATACCAACTTAATAATGCTTGTTGTGGGCTGCTTCTTCCTTTGGCTCGCAATCAAGAAAAACTTTGAACCGCTGCTACTGGTGCCCATCGGCTTCGGTATGCTAATCGGCAACATACCCTTCCAACCCGGTATGGAGATTGGCATCTACGAAGACGGCTCTGTGCTCAACATCCTCTACAACGGTGTGGAGCGCGGCTGGTATCCGCCACTCATCTTCCTTGGCATAGGCGCCATGACCGACTTCTCGGCCCTGCTCGCCAACCCCAAGCTCATGCTGATTGGCGCATGCGCCCAGTTCGGTATCTTCGGTGCCTACATGCTCTCACTCCTGCTGGGCTTCGACCCCATGAGTGCAGGCTGTGTGGCTATCATCGGCGGCGCCGACGGTCCCACCGCAATCTTCTTGACTTCAAAACTCAACCCCACACTGCTCGGAGCTGTAGCAGTGTCAGCCTACTCCTACATGGCGCTGATTCCTATTATTCAGCCCCCTTTGATGCGCCTCCTCACCACCAAAAAGGAGCGCTTGATAAAGATGAAACCCGCCCGCGTGGTAAGCCAAAACGAGAAGATTATCTTCCCCATCGTTGGCTTAGTGCTCACATGCTTTGTAGTGCCCTCAGGCCTCCCCTTGCTCGGTATGCTCTTCTTCGGCAACCTGCTTAGAGAGAGCGGCGTCACCACACGCCTCGCCAAGACTGCAAGCAACGCCCTCACCGACATCGTAACCATCCTTCTCGGACTCACAGTCGGTGCCTCCACACAGGCCGACCAATTCCTCACCGAGGCAACCATCAAAATCTTTGCCCTCGGCTTCATCGCATTTATCATTGCCTCTACAGCCGGCGTACTGTCTGTGAAAATCTTCAACCTCTTCCTGCGCAAAGGCCATAAGATTAACCCCCTTATCGGCAACGCAGGCGTATCGGCAGTGCCAATGGCAGCTCGCATCTCAAACAACATGGGCTTGAAATACGACCCCACCAACTATCTGCTCATGCACGCCATGGGCCCCAACGTAGCCGGTGTGATCGGCTCAGCTGTTGCCGCCGGTGTCCTCCTCAGCTTCCTCGGCTAACCGACACCCCTCCACGGCTCACAATTCAAGCCATTCTCAAATACAAAAAGTGGGTACGCATCCCTTTGCGCGCCCACTTTTATTTTGCTTATACCGGGCTAAAACCATTGTAAAAATACACATTTAATAAAAATATAAACAACGTTTAACCACTTTAACTAAATGTGCAATTTTTTAGAAAAATTGCCGAACTAATGAACTTCCCGAGCGTTATTATTTCAGTCAACTACTCAAAAATTATATTCTGAAAAAGGTTTCTTTTAATCGAAGAGCGCAATGGTAAGTCAGAAAGTAATAGAGGAAATATATAAGAAATTTCAGAAGCCGGCTAAAGATGTCGCGCAACTCAACATACCATACTTCATAGATAAGCTGTCGGCCCACCACAACCTGGCAATATCATCCGACGGCAACGAAATAGAAATCCATGGTCTGGACGAGAGCAACCCATTCAAACGCTTTCTGGCCCACAGGCTCACGAATATATTTGAGTTTGACAACACTGTGGCATTCGCCTTTGCCGACCACATAATCTTCTTCAGCAAACACTCAGCAGAGATGCGAGTGCACTTCAAGCGCGAAAAGCGCTCGCTCCTTTCGCGCATCTTCGCCCGCGAAAAATAAATCCGAAATATCTGAATGTTTGCATAGTAGCCCGAAAGGACAAGCCATAATTAGTAACCGAGGGTGATCATAATCCAAATAAGATAAAAGGTCTCGGGCGAGCCGAGAGGTTCGCCGGTTGTTGGTAACCGGGCAGAAAGGAAGTGAGCAAAGCAAACTGACGTCTACCCGGAAGGCTCCGAATAAAGGGAATTTCTGCCGAGAGGTAGAAATTCGTAGTAACTCGCTGATTCACAATT
>CAYVAK010000157.1:0-3774 GCA_964448425.1 uncultured Sangeribacter sp. | reverse complement strand
TTACAGGAGTTTGTTGTATACTTGGAGGGTTTTGAGGGCTATACGGTCCCAATTATAGTCGGTGAGGTCAAATTTGCGAGGCAAATTTGAGGGGGCCGACAATTTTCTTATCAAGGCGTCGCGAAGGGCGTCGCGGTTGTTGACCGGCACAAAGTCGGCGGCAGCATCCAGCTGAGGCAATCGGTTGGCCGGGATATCGGAGACGAGCACATCGAGGCCGTAGCTCATGGCCTCAAGCAGCGAGATGGGCAGGCCCTCATGCGAAGAGGGAAGCACAAAGAGGGCTGCGTGCGACATGAGTTGATTGAGCCGTTCCCCTTTAATAAATCCGGTGAGCACTGTCTCGGTGACATTGGCCATATTTTTGAGCGACTCTGAATAGGCATTGGGATGGTCGGCATCGCCGGCTATCACCAAGCGATAGCCTTTGTTGTAGAGCTCGGAGCGGTCGAAAGCGTCGATCAGCAAGTCGAAATTTTTCTCCTTCACAAATCGGCCCAGGGCCACCACATACTTGCGAGGCTTCAGGCCCAGGCTGTCAATATAGTCGGTGGCGGCAGACGGCGAGGGGGGAGTCACTCCGTTGTAGATTAGATTGGTGTCGGTGCGGCCATAAAGGTTGGCGAGGCTGTCGGAAATCACTTGCGAGATGGAGATTACCGCATCGGCCTTTCTCACGCCCCACTTCTCGCCCAGACGGAGTACCGCCTTGGCCAACTTGCCCCACTTGCCGCGCTCATAGTCGGCGCCATGGTGAGTCATGACCACTTTCATGCCCAGCAATCGGGCAAAGGGCACCATGATTGAGGGGCCTATAGCATGGATGTGGAGGATGTCGGGGTGCAAGGTTTTAGCCTTAATCACAGCGCAGAATGTGTGGAAAATTGCCTCCAGACTTTTGATTCGGGGAGCATAGACATTCACAAGCTTAACGCCTCGGAAGAGCTTCACACGGTTGGCATTAGTGACATAGCATGAGCGACGTATCACTGTGACATCATGGCCCAGAGCGGCTAAGCGAGGGTATAATTCTTCGCAATGAGTCTCCACCCCGCCCTGAATGCCGGGGATGCCTCGTGTGCCTGTAACTACTATTTTCATGGCGTTAAACTAATATTTCCGGCTTCTGTGTCGAGGTGGCTTCAGAGGGCCTCGGCACAGGGGCCGAGTTAATCATTGGCATTGAGCTGCTTCTCCACACAGGAGGCGAGGCGCAGCGGGCGCCCCAGCAGCGAACGTAATTTATTGGCTGCAACCCAGGTTGCAGGCTTGTAGATATATTTCTTCATCACCGGGGAGGCGGTGCCCACCATCCAACATTTCTTCGGACAGTTTTTCACCAGCTCTCTCACCTCAACGGCTTGCTCGCTGTTCCAGATTTCCTCAAAGCTTTTGCCGCTGCGGATGTTGCCCATGCTCTTTTTCCAGATTGACTCTTCCATGCCGTTGCAGGGGAAGACTTCGCCCCATGGGTCGACAAAGAAATTGACAGTGCCGGCCTCGCAAGGGAGCAGGCGGCTGCCACCGGCGATGTAGTTTATGAGGCCCATGTTGAAGTAAGCGCGAAACCATGATTTGGGGTGCTTCTCCTTCATTTGGAGCTCCATAAGCTTGCGGAAGTTGGCGGCGACTTCGCTCTTGTTGGTAATCACATTGTCGTATTTGTGGAAATAGAACGAGTTGTGGAATGCTGCTGTGGCAAACTCCATGTCGAGCTCTTTGCTCAGCTCATAGAGGTTGAGCATATCGGCTGAGTTATGGTTGCTCACAGTGATGCCGAAACCTATGTCTTTGAGGCCCATCTCTTTGAGGGCTCTAAGGGTGCGCACACCCTTTTCAAAGCCGCCTTGGCGTCCGCGCAGGGAGTCGTTGGTAGCCTCAAGGCCCTCTATGCTTATGCGGATGCCTATATTGGGGAATTGCTCGGCCAGACGAATCACACGGTCGTCAAACCAGCCGGAGGTGCTGATCACAATGCGCGGCGATTTGGTGAACATCACTTCCACTATCTCGCTGAGGTCTTCACGGATGAAGGGCTCGCCACCGGTGATATTCACAAATTTGAAATTAGGGAGCATCTCAAGGTCAGAGGCCTTGATTTCTTCCTTCTTGTCGGTAGGGTTCTGCCAGATGTTGCACATTTTGCAACGCATCGGGCAGCGGTATGTGGTGATAATAGATATGTCGGTTGGTAACTTGCTCATGGAGCTATAGTTGTCAAAGATTTTTGTAGATGTGTTTCCTACAAAGTTAATAAATTATAGGCAAAGCACCAAGCTTGATGCCCACAATCACTTTGCAGTGGCTTAGTTTGTTTGATAGATTCGCATAAGGCCCTCATAATGAGAGTCGGCAGAGAAGAGAGCACGTGCTTGCGTGGCTATGGCAGTGCGGTGGAATGCTTCGGCATTAAACTGCTGTAGGCACTCCTTAAGGTCATCGATATTGCCGGCTTGGAATTTCACTCCGCTGCCGGCCACAAGGTCGATAAGCTCGGGGATGCCACCTATCTGAGCGCCAATGACCGGCACTCCGGCGCAGAGGGCTTCAATGACAGAGAGCGGGTTGTTTTCATACCACTCCGAGGGAATCACCATCGCAGCGGCCTCTTGCAACAGCTTCTTCACTCCCGAGGCATCAAGATGGCCCAAGAACTCAATGTTGGCGCAAGGGGCATATCGGCTTCTGAGCTCCTCACCAAGGGGGCCGTCGCCGGCCACCTTTGCGCTTACGCCCGTCTGAGCGGCTGCCTGAAGGAATGTGGCTACGCCCTTCTCGGCGCTAAGCCGGCCTATGTAGCAGAACGAAGTGCGAGGGGCCTGCACGGCGTCAATCTCGGCCAAATCGCCAAATTTGTCGACATCGGCAAAGTTGGTGAGCACCTTGATTTTTGCAGCGTCAAATCCGCCTTTGGCCAGGCAGCGGGCCATGAATTGCGAAGGGCAGATAAAGGCATCTGTAAATTCCTCCAGCCTTGCTCTGTGCCAGCGAGCGGCCTCCAGATGAGCTATCATGCCGGCCAATTTGGAGCCTTTCATGCAGCGGTGTTTCGCCACAGCCAAGCGTCCGCTGAAACAATCTTCGCAATTGCTGCCGTCGGGGCGGCGACAGGAATAGGCGGGACACACCAGCTTATAGTCGTGCATGGTCCACACCACCCGCGCTCCCTTGCGGGCCGCGATTTCGCCTATTATGGGCGAGAGGTAAGAGTGAATGTTGTGGAGGTGAACCACATCGGGCTTAAAGTCATCCATGAGCCGCGCAAAGCTTTTCTGCACATCGCCCTTGCCAAGCAAACGACGTAATGCCTTTATTTTCTGAGAAATACCACCATCAAATCGCACCTCCGAGGCATAGGCCGAGCAGTCGGGAAAGTCCAGATTCTCAGGATATTGCATAGCAAACAATCGCACATCGTGGCCCTTTTCGAGCAGCAGCCTACGAGTGTTGAGAGCCACATTGCAATCACCCCCGCGAGGATACATAAATTTGTTGGCTATCAGTATTTTCATAATAAAGGTTTTCTGTCTACCTTCTTAACGCTATTTAACACTGATTATTGCAAGCATTTCCTCCATATTTACACACTAATTCCACCGGCCGAAAAGAAAGGGCTAATCTACAAATGTTTAGGGTGGAGCAAAAAATAAGTTTCCGGGGCTATTTTTTCAAAATGGAGCGCACCACTTCGCGGCCCACAAGCAGCAGCTTGAGCCACCGATAGCGCCGAGCTATAAAGGCTTTAAACACCAAGCGATGTTTTAAGGGCACATT
>CAYVAK010000156.1:0-3821 GCA_964448425.1 uncultured Sangeribacter sp. | reverse complement strand
CAACCGTATGAATATATACACCGTGGGCGCTGCCACACAAGGCCTTGCCAACTATCTGAACGATACCTTTAAAGACCTCCCCCAAATCAGCGTGTGTGTGGGCCACGATGTGCGCAACAACTCTCGCAAATTTGCCGAGCTCGCTGCCGACATCTTCTCTGCCAACGGCATCAAGGTCTACCTCTTCGATTCCTGCCGCCCCACTCCCGAAATCAGCTACGGCATCCGTCACCTCGGCTGCCAGAGCGGTGTGGTGGTTACAGCCAGCCACAACCCCAAAGAATATAACGGCTACAAGGCTTACTGGAGCGACGGCGCTCAGATGATTGCCCCTCACGATGTGAAAACCATTGAATATGTCAACGCAATCACCTCTGTCGACCAAATCAAATTCACTCCCAATAAAGACCTTATTGAGATTATCGGCAAGGATATCGACAACGACTACCTCACCGAAGTCAAGAAACTCTCTTTGAGCCCCGAGAGCATCGCCCGCCACAAAGACATGAAGATTGTCTACACCCCTATCCACGGCACAGGCTCAATGCTCATCTACGACTCTTTGGCTCGCTGGGGATTCACAAACGTGATTCACGTGCCCGAACAAGACATACAGAGCGGCGACTTCCCCACAGTGGAATCGCCCAACCCCGAAAACCCGCCTGCAATGGCTATGGCTATCGCCAAAGCTAAAGAGACCGGTGCCGAAGTTATCGTGGCTTCCGACCCCGACGCCGACCGCATCGGTCTGGTGGTGCGCGACAAAGAGGGTAACTATCAGCTCGTGAACGGCAACCAGATAGTGATGATCTTCCTTTACTATCTCATAACCCGCAACGTAGAGCTCGGCATCCTCACCGGCAAAGAATATTGCGTGAAGACCATCGTAACCACCGAGACCATCAAACGCATCGCCGATGCCAACAACATCAAGATGTTTGACTGCTACACCGGCTTCAAATGGATTGCCGACGTGATGCGCAACAATGAGACCACCGGTCGCTACCTCGGCGGCGGCGAAGAGAGCTACGGCTTCCTGGCCGAGAACTTTGTTCGCGACAAAGATGCTGTATCAGCCATCTCCCTGATGTGCGAAATAGCTGCTTGGGCTGCCGACAAAGGCCAGAACCTCTACGAGATGCTCATCGACATCTACTTGCAATACGGATTCTCACGCGAGCGCGGCATCAGTGTGGTGCGCCCCGGCAAGAGCGGTGCTGAAGAGATCATTGCCATGATGAAAAACTTCCGCCAAAACCCGCCCAAAGAGATAGCCGGCTCACCGGTGACCTGCATCAAAGACTACAGCGACCTGAACTGCCGCAACCTCCTCACCGGCGATGTAGAGAAGATGGACTTCCCCACCACAAGCAATGTGCTCCAATTCTTCACTCAGAAGGGCGACAAAATTTCTATCCGCCCCTCAGGCACAGAGCCCAAAATCAAATTCTACATCGAAGTGCGCGAAGAGCTCGCCAAGAAGGAAGACTATGAGGCTGTGGTGAAAGCCGCCGACGCTCACATCGACCAAGTGCTTAAAGACCTCGGTGTGGCTTAATAAGCCTCACCCCCTTTCTTAACATATTCCGATTCGGGAACGAGCAGGAGCCACACTCTCGGCTCGCTCCCGAATCCATTTTCTTCTTTACGCTGTCACCCTCCCCACACACATACCTCTCCACCCCACAATAGCAAATGAATTTTTTCAACCTTCGCAAGCCTAAAGAGCTGCCCGAACTATTTTGGCACACCGACCTCCACAGCCACGTCTGCCCCGGCATCGACGATGGCTCTCCTAATGTAGAGACCTCGGTGGAGCTTGTGCGCTCCATGTCGCAACTGGGCTTCACTCGCATGATTGTCACTCCTCACGTCACCGACGAAGTGTTTCCCAACACCCCCGACATCATCTCCGCCTCTTACCTGCGCCTCACCGACGCTGTGAGCAATGCCGGAATAGAGATGCAATTCAACTACTCTGCCGAATATCGCATTGACCAGCTCCTTTACGACTTCCTCGACCAAGGCATAGTGCGCCCCCTGCCCGGCCGTCACCTCCTCATAGAGTGCCGGTGGCTCCAAGAACACTACGACCTCGACACCTTTATATATACACTGCGCAACGACCACGGCCTCATACCCATCCTGGCCCATCCCGAACGCTACACCTATTACCACCACCACCTCAACCGCTATCAAGAGCTCCACGACCTGGGTGTGCTCTTTCAAGTGAACCTCCTTTCGTTGGCCGGCCACTACGACAAAGGTTGCAAGCAGGTGGCAGAGTGGCTTCTTGACCATGACCTGGTGGAATTTGTGGGCAGCGACCTTCACCGCCGCAGCCACATAGAGTCGCTCCGCCGCTATTTCACCTCGCGCGACTATCGCAAGCTCGTGGCCAAGCAGCACCTCATACTCAACGACACCGCCTTCCCCCTCTAACCCTTCCATATCTCTTCTCTCTTCCCTGTAACCTTTAAAACTCTTCCCTTCCCCCATCATGCGATTAGTGATACAGCGAGTGAGCCGCGCCTCCGTGAGCATCAACGGCTCCCTGCACAGCAGCATAGGCCGCGGCCTGATGGTCCTTGTGGGCGTAGCCCAAGGCGACCAAGAGAGCGACGCCATCTGGTTGGCCTCCAAAGTGGTGAATATGCGCATATTCCCCGACTCCGAAGGTGTGATGAACCGCAGTGTGCAAGACATTGACGGGCAGATACTTGCCGTGAGCCAATTCACCCTCACCGCCTCCACCAAGAAAGGCAACCGCCCCAGCTACATCCACGCCGCCGGCCACGACCTCGCCATCCCCCTCTATGAGCTCTTCTGCTCGCAGACAGCCGCCCTCCTCAACCGCCCTACACTCCAAGGCGTCTTTGGTGCCGATATGCAAGTAGAGCTAATCAACGACGGTCCCGTCACCATCATCATCGACTCCCGCAACCGCGAGTAGCCGCCCCATTGTCTGCCTTGATTTTGGCTGTTTTTGCTGATTCAAAGTTTTTTTGTAATTTTACGCGTCAATTAACTCGTTAACCAATCATTTGTGGATGCAATTTGATTGATGGGTAGCTTTTAGCTATTGTGTATATTTTCCCTCTTTACCTTGCCTCATCGTGGCAGGCCCTTTGAAATTTTGTGGATTGTAAATGCGCTCCTCAGCACTTATGTCCTGTTATCTAAGAACTCAAAAACTCAAAGACGATGAAATTCTTTTCAACGATTGCGGGCTTGATGCTCGCCACTACTTCTGTTTTCGCGCAGACCGATGCCAACTATCCCTTGGCGCCTTCCTGCCAGGAGGGCACTGTGCTTCACTGTTTCTGCTGGACCTACAACCAGATTAAAGAAGAACTCCCTAACATTGCCGCTGCCGGGTTCACCTCCGTGCAAACCTCACCGGCACAGGATGCCGGCTCGGGTGCCTGGTATTGGGCTTATCAACCTTACGACTTCGCTTGCACCGGCAACGCTCTGGGCACCCCCGAGGAGCTCGCAGCCCTCTGCTCCGAAGCCGACAAATATGGAGTGAAGATTGTGGTCGACATTGTGGCCAACCACCTCAACGGCTCCATGAACTATGTGGCCTCCCGCTGGCAAGACGACCAATATTGGCACGACTACACCGGCGACATTGACTACACCAACCGCTGGCAAATCACTCACGGAAAGATTGGTATGCGCGACATAAACAGCGAAAATGCCACTGTGCAGCAGGCGCTGCTCGACTATGTGCTCTATCTCAAAACCCTCGGCGTGAGCGGCCCCCGCTGGGATGCTGCCAAGCATATTGGTCTCCCTTCTGGAGATTGCGACTTCTG
>CAYVAK010000155.1:0-3828 GCA_964448425.1 uncultured Sangeribacter sp. | reverse complement strand
TGCTGATTTTCAGACATAGCTAATTTTTGCCCACAAAAAGTGACGAAGTCAGGAAGATGATAGAAAGCCATCAGTATGCCGATATAGGCTCATGGTGGGAACGCAAGAAGGGAAAAGAAGCAAACGAGATTGATATTGTAGCCCTGTCTGTCGATGGAAAGAATGCCATCGTTGCCGAGGTAAAGCGACAGCAGCGCAATTATGATCATAAACTCTTCATGGAGAAGGTTGATCACATCAGAACATCCATTCTCTCAAAATACGAGATAGAGACGCGCCTGCTGACGTTGGAGAATATGTAAATTTTGTGTTTGACAATACCTGATATTATTAAGCGACTCAAAGTCGCGTGAATGTCGTTTGTGTGTTATATGCCGGTGGCGCGAAAATCCGGGTTTACTTTCCGATGCAGAAGCGGGAGAAGATGGTGGTGAGCAGGTCGGTGGTGGTGATGCTGCCGGTGATGAGCGATAGGTGGTGGATGGATTCTCGCAGGTCTTGCGCTATGAGGTCAAGGGGGAGGGTGTGTAGGTTGTCGATGACGCGTTTGAGGGCTTCGCCACAGGCGGCTAATGATTGGGCGTGGCGCGCGTTGGTGACTATGATTTCTTGGTCGGTGTTGCAGGGCGCGGCTACTTCTTGCAGTAGCTGTTTGAGGTTCTCTATGTTGTGGCCGGTCTGGGTGGATATGGCTATGCAGTGGCGGTCTTCTCTATCTCTCTGAGTGTGGCCGACGGTGGCTTGTGTCGATTGCACAGAGGTTTCTTGGGTGGGTTGGCCGGCGGCTTCTTGGGTGGGTTGGGGGTGTAAGAGGTCTTGTTTGTTTAGGAGCAGGATGGTGGCGGCTTGAGGGTTGTGGTTGAGGAGGCTGAGGTCGTCGGTGGAGAGTGTCCGGCGGATTATTTGTTCGGGGTCGGAGGCGGTGGAGAGGCTTTCTATTGTTGTGGCGTCGACTACTATTAGGATTATGGATGCTTGGCTTATGGCTTTGCGTGAGCGTTCTATGCCGAGTTGCTCTATGGGGTCGGTGGTGGAACGCAGGCCGGCGGTGTCGATGAATCGGAATAGGTAGTCGCCTATTTCGCATGTTTCTTCTATGGTGTCGCGGGTGGTGCCATGTATTTGGCTCACTATTGCGCGGTTGTCGCCTATGAGGGTGTTCAGCAGTGATGATTTGCCGGCGTTTGTCGGGCCGATTATGGCTACGGGGATTCCGTTTTTGATTGCTTGGCCGGAGGAGTAGGAGCTATGGAGGCGGCTCACTTCTGAGTATATTTCGCGGGCGAGGTTGAGGAGTTTGTTGCGGTCGGCAAATTCTACATCTTCTTCTGAGAAGTCGAGTTCGAGTTCGAGGAGTGAGGCGAGTTCTATCATTTTGTCGCGCAGGGAGTTGAGACGTGATGAGAATGTGCCTTTGAGTTGGTTGATGGCTATGCGTTGCGCGGCTTTTGACGATGATGCTATGAGGTCGGCTATGCCTTCGGCTTGAGCGAGGTCGAGTTTGCCGTTGATGAATGCTCGTTGTGAAAATTCGCCGCCTGTGGCGGGGCGTGCTCCGGCTTGTGTGAGTCGGAGTATTATTGCGTTTTGGATCCATCGGGAGCCGTGGCAGGAAAATTCTATGGTGTCTTCGCCGGTGAAGCTGTGTGGGGCGCGGTAGGTGGCTGCTACTACTTGGTCGATTGTTTCGCCGTTTTGGTCGGTGATGTAGCCAAGGTGTAGGGTGTGGGTGGCAGAGAGCATGAGGTCTTTGCCTTTCCACACTTTGGAGGCTATGGTGAAGGCGTCGGGGCCGCTAAGGCGTATAGTGGCTATGGCTCCGGTGCCGGCCGGTGAGCATATTGCGGTGATGGTGTCGGAAGTGGATGATGAGGAGTGGGTGGTTAGTTTTTGTTCCATTCTTTAAATGATGTTGTGCTTTCTATAGTGTTTTCTATGTCGTCGGGTAGGGCAGAGAAGAAGTCGAGGCCGGTGATTTGCTCCACTTCGCGCACTGTCATGGAGTAGTTTTGCATATTGCCGGGGGCGTAGTCGTTGGGGTAGACGAAGCCTATGGCGCGTGGGGAGTCGAGGTCGGGTGCGAGCAGCACTTTGAAGAATCCTGATGGCACTCTCACTTTTATTGCTCCGATGGTTTGGGTGTCGCCTTTCTGGTAGATGGGGCCGGCTACTATGATTAGGCGTTTGTCGCGGCGGGCCCAAATGCGTTCTTTGTCTTCGAGGGTTTTCCATGCGCCGCTGTTAAGCCGGTGGGCTTGTGGGGTCATGTTGGCAAAGGTGAAGCAGTCGTACATGGCTTGTTGGCTGTATTTTGCTTCGGCGGCGGGGAATATGTGGCCGCGGTCGTAGCCGGAGCGTTTGTAGTCGCTCACGTCGGGGCAGCCTTTCACCTCCGAGTCGCACCAGAAGTTGTTGGAGCGAGTCTGTGTGCCGTCGGTGTGGCCGGCAGTGAGCTCCCAGCCCACCCAGTTGGCGGTGTGGTTGTCTTTATTGAAGTTTACGGTGAATCCGTCGTATTCTTTTATCTGGGAGGGGAGGCCTGAGGGGATTACGGTCATGTATAGCTTCTGAGAGCTGTCGGCGGGAATTGCTCGGGCCTCGACCGGGGTTGCGGCTTCGGTGGTCTTGTGATAGGAGGCGTAGATCCAGGCGGCGCTGAGGATTACGCCGGCTATTACTATCCAGATTACTGCTTTGTCGTATGATTGTTTGTTTTTGCGTCGGTTGTTCATTCCGAGTGATGTTGGGGTGTTTGTTTGTGCAAAGATAAGAAATTTTGCTGAGTTTTGGGTGCTGAGTGTGTGAATCGGTGCTTTTTATGCTATTACACTTGTGGAGTGTGAACTATTTTTACAATTATTGGTTAATAGTTTTATAATGTTAAACCTGAAACTCTCTACAGCCATATCTGTCGTTTGTGGAAGTTTCGCTAAAACTCTTTTTGACATATGAAGAAATTAATCTCAATTTTGGCGCTTTCATCAGCTATGCTGGTGCCGGCGGCAGCTAAGGCTGATTCTGTAAACACTCAGGTGGGTGTTGTGGCCGGTTTTAATGTTTCCGATATTAATTGTGCTGATTATGATTTCGACTCTAAGTTCGGATTTCATGTCGGCGTGATCGGACAGTTGAATTTCCACGAAAATGGAGGCCTCTACCTTAATGCCGGAATCTTGCTCTCCGACAAGGGTGCAAAGATGTCGGGCATCGCTTTGGATGATGAGTTTACCGGCATTGAAAAATTTGACGGCACTTTTAATGCCTACTACTTTGATATTCCGGTTCACGTGGGTTACAAATATGTGCTCAACAACGATGTGGCTCTCTTTGGTGAGGCTGGTCCTTATTTCGGAATTGGCGCATTTGGTAAAACCACAATCAAGGCCGGTGGCGTCAAGGTGGGCGAGACAGATACCTTTGACAGCGAGGATGGTTTTATGAAGCGTTTCGACTTCGGACTCGGCTTCCGTCTCGGTGTTGAGCTCATTCAGAAGATTCCCGTGTCAGTGGGTTGGGACTTCAGTGTGATTGACACAAGCAACGTGATTGAGAAATTCCACAACAGCAATTTCTTGTTCTCCGTAGGCTATAAATTCTAAATCGCAACCGTCGGCATTTGCCTAAGCGCAAATCGAAGATACAAATTTGCCGAGATGCTCAAATAAAGTGCATCTCGGCTATTTTTTATTAGGCGAATTAGGACACGAAACGGCCTTGAAGTATGTGTCTGCAATTAAAACGCATTTACCTTGCAAAAAACTTAAATGCTTGAGTTATAGAGTTAAAAGACTTTAAATATTTACTTTTGTACTATAGTTTGCATTGCGG
>CAYVAK010000154.1:0-3832 GCA_964448425.1 uncultured Sangeribacter sp. | reverse complement strand
CCATATTGGCTAATGCCAATTCCTTTTCTGAGGTTTTGAATCGCGCATAGAATTCGCTCAGTTGTTTGTCGGTTTCCTCGGCCCGTATGCTGTCGGTCAATTCTAAAGCACGTTCGTAGCAGTAGGTCGTACTGTCTGAATTATGCAGAGCCGCATAGTTTCTTGCCATTCGCAGCCATAACTTTTCGGCAGGCATAAAAGTGGCGGCTTTGTTTTGCAGGTTGAGCAGATGGTGTTGCACATCCAGACTCTCACGATAACGGCCAAGCGCAGCAAGCACCACATACTTCTCTTCAAGGAAGCCAAGTCCCTCCACCGAATTTTCAGGGAATTGAGCAGAGAGTTCCTCTCCACGCTTAAGGTAATACGCCACAGAATCCTTATTACCCTCTTTAAGATGCATATCAATCAGATGTCCGAGCGTCTTGATTTCATAACGTGGCAAATCCATTTTGCGAGCGTTTGACAAGGCTTGATGTGTCAGTTGCAGTCCTTTCTCTCTATCGCCCAACAGATTATAGATGGCACCGGCTTGCGATGTGGCATACATAATCATATCGATATCCATGCTTTCATTGGCAGCCTCGACTGCCCGATCTGCATAGTCGCGAGCCTCGTCAAGGTGACCCGTATTGGCATACAGTATCGCTATTGAAGTGAGCAGGTGGGCTTTCTCATCTTTGTACTTTCCGGGTTCGATTAGCGAAAGTGCTTCTTGATACAGCGTCATTGCCGAATCAGTTTCTCCGGCAACTCGCATCACCACACCTAAGTCCGTGGTGGCATTAATCAGCAGAAGTCGGCCGGCATTTCGCTTTGCCAGTCCACGAGCAGCCCGCAACGCTTCGATAGCCTCATTCACATCGCCGAGCGAGAAGTAAGCGTTACCCTCTATCAGTTTTGCCCTTGCATAGAGAGTGTCTTTAGTGCTTGAATAGCATTCAAAGAATTGTCGGCACAATATTAATGAGGAATCAGGCGAGATATCTACCAATGAATCGGCAGCGGTTAATATCTCCACACACTGAGCACTTGGCATATACTTGTTGTCGACTCCGTTCGTGCAACCCGCTATGCAATGCATCATTATTAAGACTAATAAATAGGCGGTACTTCTCTTCTTCATATTCATCGTGGCAATAATTGGGATATTGTAGAAACGGTGGGAGCAAGTTTCGCGCCCTTGATTGCAAATTTAGTGCATTATCTCCATATTTACAAATAACGGCAGGTGAGGTGGTTGAATGGAGATTCAAGTACGAAGTGGAAAGTTGATTACTACTGTCTCGCAGCTGCACCCCATCTTTAGCCTTTTGACTCAGTCGAATAGCTCGCTATACTCCTTCGTCTGCAAGGCTAAATCCGGGGCACATCTGCAACCTTGGCGTTAACAAATTTTGTGGAACGGGGTCTAACTGTTTGACGCAAAATGAGTAATTTTGCAGTGCGAAAATATATAGCAATTTTGTAATTAGGGCAGTTGGTGCCACTCGCAGAGGTGGTGCCGCCGGGTTTATGCTCGACCTATAAGACGATTTGAAATGAGTAAACACGACTTTAGCGCAAAGGGCCATCTGGCCATGGGCGCAGCAAACATTATGTGGGGACTGATGTCTCCAATAGCAAAACTTGTGATGGCTACCGGCATTATCACGCCTCTTTTGGTGACCGATTGCCGAATTTTCGGTGCTGCTATTCTATTTTGGCTCACTTCGCTGTGGGCACCTAAAGAGCATGTGCCGGCTAAAGACTTGCTGCGTCTGGCGGGCGCGGCTGTAATAGGTATCCTCACTAATCAGGGTTGCTTCATATTTGGTGTGGGCTTCACGTCGCCGGGCGAGGCTTCCATTATCACCACCACGATGCCTATGTGGGTCATGGTGCTGGCTGCGCTGATTCTCAAGGAGCCAATTACCGCCAAGAAGGTGGGCGGAATTTTGCTTGGTGCGAGCGGCGCGCTGATTTTGGTGCTCAACGGGGCCACCGCCACCGCTACAAGGGGCAGCAACCCGATGTTGGGCGACATTCTGGTGCTCTGCGCTCAGCTCAGCTACGCGCTCTATCTCACTTTCTATAAGAACTTTATAACTCGCTATTCGCTCATCACGCTGATGAAATGGATGTTTACTTTCGCCTCTCTGATGCTCCTACCCTTCTCCATAGGCAAAGTGGTCACAGCGCAATGGAGCGCTATCACCGCTATTAATTGGCTTCAGATTGCATACATTGTGGGGTGCGGCACCTTCCTTGGCTACATTTGCATCATGATAGGGCAGAAGAATTTGCGCCCCACAATTGTGGGTATGTACAACTATGTGCAACCGGTTGTGGCCTCGGTGATAGGTGTGATTCTGGGCCTTGACAATTTCACACCGATAAAAATCTTAGGTGTGATACTGATTTTTTGGGGTGTTTTTATGGTGACCCGGAGTCGCGCGGCGGCCGACAGCCAAGAGAAATAAAAGGGGCGTGTGAGAGGGGTTAATCTTGATCTTTAGTTTCATCTTCAAGGTCGGAAGCAGTGATATCCGCCGGTTCGCGGACCTCTTCCATCTGCTCTTCGTCGGGGAGTAGAGTCATTTGCCCTTCGCCGCCGGTTAGCGGAGCTGTGGCAGCATTGTCTACCGAGACTTGTTGGGCATTCTCGAAGTCTTTGATGCCCTGGCGGAAGCCGTCGATGGTATAAACGAGGTCGCGCGATTTATACTCACTCTCGGCCAGTTCTTTCACCTTGTCGGCATCCTTCTTCACAGCTATATCGTAGAATGCGACAGCGCGCTTGGAGGCCTCCAGGGCGCCTTCCATGTCGCCGAGTTCACCTTTAGCCATTGCTTCATCTATCAAGTCGGCACTCAGTTCCAATGCATTCTCACAAGAGAGGTCGGAGTCATGAGCCTCAAACCAGGAGATGAGTTGGTCGGCACGGCTAAAGTCGTTCGATTCAAGGGCTTTGTAAAATTCATCGGAGTATTGCGCCATTTTTTTGGTTTGCTCTGAAGCGCACGATGCAAGGAGCACCACACAGAGAATAGATAAGATTGACAGTAACTTTTTCATATATAAGTTTTTAATTAGATATTTAAATTTCAAGATTAATCGGGAAGGGATGCAATTATTGTTCGGCCTCGGCAGCTTCTTGGGGAGCCTGCTCGCCGTCGGCCTGAGCGGGAACGTCAACCGGGGCATAAGCCTCCTCGTTCACAGAAATCTGCTGCGCGTTTTCGAGGCTCTCAAGGCCTTGCTTGAAGCCGGCGACTGTTTCGATAAGGCGGAGCGACTTAAAGTCGCCCTCGGCAAGTTGCTTCACCTTCTCGGGGTCGAGTTTGTTGGCAATATCATAGAAAGCAATAGCCTTTTTGGCAGCCTCGATTGAGCCGGGCACATCACCGGATTGAGCCTTTATTTTCGACTCGGCAATAAGGCCGGCACACAGGTCGACTGCATAGTCGCAAGTAATGTCGGCCTTCTGTGTCTCAAACCAAGCCACCAGCTGGTCGGCACGGCTAAAATCTTTCGACTCAACGGCTTTGGAAAGTTCATCAGAGTATTCCGACATTTTTTTGCTTTGCTCTGACGCACACGATGCGAGAAGCACGACGGTCATAATCGATAATATTGATAATAACTTTTTCATATACAAGCATTTAATTTATTCACATAAAAAGAAGCATCAGCCACACAAGCATGCCTTGCAGCCTGCGGTGGCGCGATACGCCCACAAATTTACTAATATTATTTTGAAAATCGGGCAATTCCAATTCACATCTTTTTTCTAACTTTGCAATATGCAAAGACTAATTTTCACACCTAAACGAGAACTGCTCCTGCACCG
>CAYVAK010000153.1:0-3845 GCA_964448425.1 uncultured Sangeribacter sp. | reverse complement strand
GACGATGCTAAGCACGCGCTGGCCGCGACCGATAGGAATCATGGAGTCGACAGCCTTCAGACCGGTCTGCAAGGGTTGATTCACCGGCTGACGGTAGATGACGCCCGGAGCCTTGCGCTCAAGTGGCAAGAGAATGCGGTCGCCTTCAATAGGGCCTCTGCCGTCGATGGGCTCGCCAAGAATGTTGATTACGCGGCCCAGCATCCCTTCGCCTACAGGAATTGATGCAATATCGCCGGTACGACGGACAGACATATTCTCAGTCACTTTATTGACATTATTGAGAAGCACTACGCCCACATTGCTTTCTTCAAGGTTAAGAGCAACGCCTTTGACGCCGTTCTCAAACTCCACAAGCTCATTGGAGCGCACATTCTCAAGGCCATAGATATGGGCTACACCATCGCTCACTGAGAGCACTGTGCCCACCTCCTCAAATTTTGCCTTGGTGCTGACATCTGCCAGCTCCTGTTTCAGGATATCAGATATTTCGCTTGGGTTTAGCATCTTCCTGTATCAATTACTTAATAGTGTTAATCGTATTTTCTCTAATTCATTGCGCAACGAAGCGTCCATCCTCACCGAATCAACATCTATGACAAAGCCACCTATGATGTCGGCATTCACTTCTTGAGTGAATTCAAGGGTTACAGCATCAAAGGCCTTAGTGACCATGGCGCGAATGCGCTTCATTTCCTCGCCGGGGAGGGGCGTAGCTGTAGTGATTTTGACCATTGCGATGTTGTGAGCTCGCCTGTAGAGGTCGCGATAGCACAAGGCCATTTCGCGAGCCCAGGGCGCTCTTTTTTTGCTAATGAGCAACCTCACAAAGGCGCGATAGTCATCTTCGGGATGCTCGCCGGCGGCCGCCAGTAGCAGTCGCGACTTATCGCTATTATCCACAAATGGATTCGACAGCACTTTTCCCAATGAGTCATTCCGCACAAAAGCATCCGCCACTGTCTTCATCTGGCTGTAGACAGAGGCCGAAGTGCCATGTTCTTCGGTGTACTTATACAGGGCACGTGCATAGCGTTGAGGTATGAGTCCGTCGTTCATTTTCGATTTTTCTGTTAGTCGATTTCTGAAAGCAGTTTATCCACAAGTTCCACTTGAGCTTTGTCCGACTTCATCTGCTGGCGCATCATCTTCTCGGCTATCTCAAGCGACACTTTGCTCACTTCATCGCGGAACTGCAACTGCGCTTCTTTGCGCTGCTGCTCTATCGAAAGCTTCGCGGCATCCATCACCTTCTGCGCTTCCACAGCGGCTGCGTTCTTTGCATCCTCAATTATTTGTGTCTTGATTTTGGCTGCTTCGCGGAGCATCTCGGCTTGCTGCTTCTGTGCTTCCGCTATATATTTACGGCCCTCAGCTTTCGCATTGTCGAGCTGAGCTTTTGCATCATTGGCATATTCCACGCCTTTGTCGATCAACTCGGCGCGCTCATCCATGCTCTTCATGATGCCCGGCCATGCCCACTTCGCCAAAATGATGAAGAGCACGGCAAAAGATACAAACATCCAAAATATCAAGCCTAAATCGGGTGTGAAAAGTTCCATACCATTATGCTTATAAGGTGATAATTGTTTTGACCCTAATTAGGGTAGCGACTCGCTGCGCAGGCGCCTCCGGGCCGCTCCCTATAGGTCTTTTAATTCTTCTCACCTGCCGCTTTTCGAGCTCACAGCTTCTCCGCTTTGGAGTGCCGGCTCGCTCACCGCAGGCGATATTAGGGGTGATAAGCTATAGCAATTGCTCGCTTCTTTATTTGATAAAGAGAGCCAATGCTGATACAATCACAGCAAAGAGGGCAACACCCTCAACAAGTGCGGCAATCACAATCATGTTGCTTCGGATATCTCCGGCTGCTTCCGGTTGACGTGCGAGTGCTTCCATGGCTGAGCTACCGATTTTACCAATACCGATACCAGCTGCGATAGCTGCGAGTCCGGCACCTACTGCTGCACCAAGTTGTGCAAGCCCGAAATTGATAACGCTTTGAGCTGCGTCGAGCAAAATCGTTGATAACATAATCACAAAGTTTTTTTAGTTTATATTTCTTTTTCTTTTAATTCTTGTTGGGGCGGATTACCGGCCGGCCGGAAGATTTACCGGTGCTACGTCGGCTTTACCACCTTTGTGGCTCTCAAGGCTCTCTTTCTCCTCTTTGGCGTGATGGCCCTCTTCTTGAGCCAAACCGATGAAGATGGTGGAAAGCATTGTGAACACGTATGCTTGGATAAGGCTCACCAGCACATCGAGCGCAAGCATGAAGATGCTGAAGAGCACTGAGATTACGGTCACACCACCCACAGCCGCAGCGCCGAAGGCTGCAAAGATGAAGATGAGCAGGGTGAGGGTAATCACTATCATATGGCCACCCATCATGTTGGCAAACAGACGCACACAGAGTGCAGCGGGCTTGGTGAATATGCCAAACACCTCTATAAACTGCATGATGGGCAACGGACATTTAAGCCAGATGGGCACATCGGGCCAGAATATCTCTTTCCAATAATGCTTTGTGGCACCTACGTTGGTCATCAAGAATGTGAGCACTGCAAGCACCATGGTCACTGCGATATTGCCCGTAAGGTTGGCACCGCCGGGGAATATCACTATCAGACCGAGCAAGTTCATAAACAGGATGAAGAAGAAGCAGGTGAGCAGATAGGGTGCATATTTGCGAGCCTTCTTGCCCAATGTAGGTTTGATGACACCGCTATACACGAAGTCTACACCAAGCTCTACAAAGCCCAAGCCCTTGCGTGGAGCCTTGGGACCTTTGCGGTAGTGGCGAGCCAGCGAGAGCATGATAAGCGACACCAGCGCCACTGTGATGAAGAGTGCAAGCACGTTTTTGGTGATTGACAAGTCGAGCGGACGATACTCCGAGACGTTGCCCGATGCATCGGTGCTGAGCTCAACCACTTTACCGGCATTATCACCCTCCTGCGCGAGGAAGAAGGTGTATTCCTTATCATTGCTTGTAAAGGTGTAAGGCACGGCTATGGTCTCAGTCTCGGCTTCACCGGTAGCGGGGTCAGTGACCTGAACTTTGTCGGTGAGATGAGATGAGGAGAAGCAATGCCAGCTTCCATCTTCAGCTTTAACAATGACCGGCAATGGGATGCGATCTTGATGAGAGAAGGGCACCTCCCAGCCATAACCGTCGCCCAGGTGATGGAATATGATTTCCTTCACATCCAGGGGCTCCGATTCACCCGATTCGTCGCTGCTCTTCTGAGAGCCGCAGCTGCTCAGCAACAATGCGGGGCAGAATAACAGCATCAAGTATTTTAGTAGTTTTGAGGTCATCGTACTGCTAATTTAAACCATTACCTTCCATTAATACACACACACTGAAATCACATTATTGTCCACGTCTACCACTCCGCCCTGCACTTCGACGCTCTCGGTGGAGCCGGCAGCTGTGGTATATGTGATAGAGCCGGCGCTCAAGGCCGACAACAGTGAAGCGTGATTCTTCAACACGGTGAAGGAGCCCATTTCGCCGGGCAGTGTGGCTGACACCACCTCTCCGCTGAAGAGCACCTCGTGCGACTGTATGATTAATAGATTCATAATTTCGGTTCCGGTTAGAGTTTATATTCCACTATTTTACTTCTTCGAGCATCTTCTTACCCTTGGCTATTGCCTCGTCGATGGTGCCCACGTTCAGGAATGCCTGCTCGGGATATTCATCCATCTCGCCGCTAAGAATCATCTTGAAGCCGCGGATAGTCTCGGAGAGCGGCACCATGACACCGGGCAGACCGGTGAATTGCTCTGCCACGTGGAAGGGCTGTGAGAGGAAGCGCTGTGCGCGACGTGCTCTTGCC
>CAYVAK010000152.1:0-3907 GCA_964448425.1 uncultured Sangeribacter sp. | reverse complement strand
GGGGCGGAGCACCTTCACGGTGGCTTGCAGGAATGCCGAGAGGGCATCCATCTCGCCGTTCACCTCAATGCGAAGGGCTTGGAAAATCTGTGCCAGCTCTTTTTTCTCCTGACGCCGGTTCACAAAGGGACCTACAATGCGGAGCAGCTCACCGGTGGTGCGCAGCTCGCCGGCGGCACTGCGGGCTTTGACAATAGCGGAGGCCAGGGGGCGCGACTTGCGAAATTCGCCATACTGGAAGAGTATGCGGGCGAGCTCCTGCTCGGGATAGGTGTTCACCACAGTGGCAGCGGTGAGCGGCGCGCTTTGGTTCATGCGCATATCCAGAGGGGCGTCGGCTCGGAAGGAGAATCCGCGCGAAGCGTCGTCGAAATGGTGGAAGGAGACACCCAAGTCGGCCAGCACACCGTCTACCTTCTCCACTCCGTAGTAGCGCAGGAAGTTGGCCAGATAGCGGAAGTCGCCGTGCACAAAAGTGAATCGAGGGTCGTCGATTCTATTGGCATAGGCATCCATGTCGCGGTCGAAGGAGAATAGGCGTCCATCCTCATCAAGCTTCTGCATAATGGCGCGCGAATGTCCGCCGCCACCGAAAGTGACGTCGACATATACACCGCCCTGCTTGATGTTCAGGGAGTCGATACATTCTGTGAGTAACGCAGGTATGTGGTAGGCCGGCTCTGTCATGAGGCTAAAAAATATGTGATGTCGGGGGCAAATAGTTGCACCCGGCAGGCAACAGTTTGGGAGTGTAAAGTTAGCTAATTTTGCTCGGATTTTCGGTATATAATGCACACTTTTTGAAAAAATTTATTTACAAGGTGGGCAGAGCCGCTCTCAGCCCCCTGCGAAATCAAATTTTTTTAGTAATTTTGCTTCATGAAAATGGATGATAGCAATCTGAGAGACGACTCAAATTCATGTGCAACGCAGCTTCAAGACATTTCGGCTTCCGAGCCCTCGGGAGCCAATGAAATTGCGGTGCCGAATCTCCATTTGCACAAGAGTGAGCGGCTGCACCATAAGGCGCTGGTCGACAGGCTTTTCGCCAATGGCAAATCAACTTATGCCTATCCGCTGCGCATGATTTACCTGCTGGAGTCCACAGCCCTTCACGCCTCCGCATTTCGCTCACGCCACATCAGCGACGAGGAGCCCGAAAAGCTCTTCAAGAATCTGGGCATCGACCCCCTTCAAGCCATGGTCACCGTGCCCAAGAAGAAACAGCACAAGGCGGTGGACAGAGTCCTGCTTCGACGCCGCATTCGCGAAGCCTGGCGCCTGTCGCGCCCCGAGCTGAAGCTAAAACTGGAAGGCACGCCCTACTCGCTGAGTGTCGCACTCTTATATGTCAGCCCCGACAAAGTGGCCTACAGCACCATCAAGACTAAAATTGAAAAACTCATTGCCACCCTTGTCGCCGAGCTCGACAAAGCCTTACTCACACCACCCCCGGCCGATGAATCACAAAAAGATTCTTAATAGCACCGGGCGCATCATAGGCAAACTGCTCATAGCCCCGATTCGATTCTACCAACTCGCTATCTCGCCTTGGCTCCCCTCAGCTTGCCGCTACACGCCCACCTGCTCGCAATACGCCATTGAGGCTATCCGCAAACACGGCCCCCTGAAAGGGCTTTGGCTTGCTATCAAAAGAATTTGCCGTTGCCACCCCTGGGGCGGAAGCGGCTACGACCCTGTGCCATGAACATACTACTCGACATTCACACTCACCGCAACCCACTCTACCGCGAAGGGATAATCTGCTCATCACCCGCCGACTTCGCACCTACCCCCGGCCAATTCTACAGCCTGGGCATCCACCCTTGGCACATCCCCAACGACCCTACTGAGCAGCTGGCCCGACTCGCAAACTGCGCCCCCGACAGCCGGGTGCTGGCCATTGGCGAAACCGGCTTCGACTCCGCTCGTGGCAGCGCCATGTGGCTACAGTCAAAATGCTTCAAAGCCCATGTGGCCATCAGTGAGGAGCTGAAGAAACCGCTCATTGTGCACTGTGTGAAATGCGCCGACATGATTGTGGCCCTAAGCCGAGAACTGAAACCCCAACAACCATGGATTATCCACGGCTTCAGAGGCAAACCCTCTGTGGCTAAAATGCTCCTGGATGCAGGGTGCTACCTGAGCTTCGGCCAACACTTCAACCCCGAAAGCCTCCGATTCACACCGGCCGAAAGGATTCTCGCCGAAACCGACGACAATGCCCTCCTCAACATCCACGATGTGATAGCAGCACTCTCTGAGGCGAGAGGCCAGGAGATGCTCCCCATTATTGAGATGAATATCTCGCGCATATTCCGAGTGGAATAGCAGGCCTCCGGCCACGCTCTTGGACAGACTTACAGCCTCCCCGCACTCAACAGCCTCCCCGCACTCAACAACATCCACACTCAACAATATCATAATCAACAACTTATTGCAATGAAAAAATTATTATTAATCGTAGCTCTTTTGCTTTGGATTTTGCCGGTAAACGCTGCCGACACTGATCTCTCCGTGCAAGATGATGAAACCTACAGTCAATTTCACTTCAACAAGTTTGTAATCGACGTACCCTCAACGCAAACCGTTGATATAGAAAACAATGAGGCCATCGTGAAAACTCCCGACGGCCAATTCGGCTTTTCGCTCAAGATAGAGAAAGCGAATAGAACTTCTATAGAAGGTGCATTAGAGATTTGCCAATTGGTGACAAAAGAGTTGAAGATGAACAATGCCGACATTAAAGCTGTGACAATCAACGGCCTAAACGGCGCCCGAGTTAAAGCCACAATGGACGATGCACTGCTCAATATTGTGGTGCTCACCGACGGCGGTAAGCGCTACGTGAAGCTGGTGGTGGTCAGCACCCCGGAGCAGGCAGCCAAGGCCGACCACGTGATTAACTCACTAAAACAGGCCGATTAAGCCTACTACAGCCGGAACCGCCCGTAAACGGACTACTCCGGATAAATCATTTTGCGAGTCACACCTCCGTCAATCACAATATTCTCACCATTCACAAAATCATTGTCGGGATGAGCCAAGAAAATGGCCATCCGGGCTATGTCTTGCGGCTTGCCCACTCTGAGCGAGGGGTGGAAAGTGTGGTCCTCCGGCCTCAAAGCAGCCTCGTTGTGACACTCTATCCAACCGGGCGAGAGGCAATTGACAGTCACCCCGTAGGGCGCCAGCGACATCATTAGGGAATGGGTGAGAGCCACAATTGCGCCTTTAGAAGCGCTGTAAGCCTCGGTGCCCGCCTCGCTCATGGTGGCGCGGGTAGAGGCTATATTTATGATTCTTCCATAGGCCGGAGCAGCACCGGCCTCAGCAGCCCGGCTACGCCAAAGGGCCAGCTTGCGCGAGGTGACAAACACCGGATAGAGGTTGGTGCGAAGCACTGCCTCAAAGTCGGAGAGCTCACAGTCGGTGAACGGTTTGAACCGGCTCACGCCCACATTGTTGATCACAATATCGAGGTCGTGCCAATCGGTGAGCAGAGCCTCCATGGCGCCCTCCAAGGCTGCCACATCGGTGACATCAATATGGTAAAATCGGGAGCCGGTGGCCTGCGCGGTAGCCTTACCCTCGGCTGCGTTGATGTCGCAAAAAGCCACTCGGCAGCCGGCATCGCAAAATGCCTTCACAATAGCACGGCCAATGCCGCCGGCACCGCCGGTGACCAGCACACGCTTATTGTAGAGCACACCCTTGGGCCTGAGACTTTGCACCGAGCCGGTGCGCCCGGCACCTGCCGAGCCGAAACGCTTGGAGTGCTGAAGCTCCTCCATCTTCTTTTCCAAATAATTATCTGCCATAACATTAAAACGGGCGCGAAGGCGGGAAATTGTGTAGCTATTGCCGATGAAATTTGTGCACAACCTACAAATTTTTTGTTAACTTT
>CAYVAK010000151.1:0-3946 GCA_964448425.1 uncultured Sangeribacter sp. | reverse complement strand
TCCGGCATGGACTTCGCCACCATTTGCCGCTTCCGCCTCCCCGTTACAGTCGTGGTGCTCAACAATGGCGGCATCTACAACAACATCGGTCGCAACCCGGCCACCGACCCGGCCATCAAGTCTGACCCCGCTCCCACAACCCTCGACCTCACTGCTCGCTATGAGAAAATGGGCGATATGTTTGGCGTCCCGGGCTACTATGTCACTACCCCTGCCGAGCTCACCGATGCCCTCAACAAGGCCATAGACTCGGCTGCTCCCGCCATCATCAACGTCCAGCTCGCTGCCGACGCCGGCAAAGAGAGCGGCCACATAGGCTACCTTAACCCCACGCCCCTAATCCCCTTCATGGTCTAACCGCCCATCTTACTTTTCTCTTTTCAGTTCTCACTTATAATATCTATCTAAAATGGAAATTTCTCACGCTATAATATATGCCGTGGTGCCAATCATAGTTGTGATGTTTGCCGGATTCCTGGCCGGCAAACGCGGCACCTTTACCGACGCCGATGCCAAACAGTTTAATAAGGTGGTGCTCACTTACGCCTTGCCGGCTGCCCTCTTTGTCTCCATAGTGCAGGCCGATAGGGCAGAGCTTCTCAAGGACCTCAAGCTATCGGTGGTGGCAGTCATCGGCATCATGACCTGCTTCATGCTGGTCTACTTCATATTCCGCTGCTTCAAAGGCAACACCGGTGCCGATGCAGCCATCTCGGCCCTCATCAGCGGCTCGCCCACCATAGGATTCTTAGGTTTCGCGGTGCTCGAACCGATATTCGGCACCACCCCGGCCGTAGCCCTCGTGGTGGCCATAGTGGGCATTGTGGTCAACGCCATCGGCATCCCCGTGGGCCTCACCCTCCTCGACGCCTCCCTTGAGCAGCAAGCGGCTTCATCAGCGGCCACCGCTGTATCTGCCGGCAGCGGTTGTTCCGGCTCCTCCGCTCGTGCCTCCCGCCGACGCTCCCCGTGGCAGCCGGTGGTCGATGCTCTCTCTCAGCCCGTGGCCTGGGCTCCGATACTCGCCGTTGTGCTCGTGGCCTGTGGCCTTCACTGGCCGGCCTGGGCCTCCCCATCCTTCAAACTAATAGCCGGAGCCAACGCTTCATTGGCAGTGTTCTCAGCCGGTATCACCCTCTCAGCCATCAAATTCACCCTCAACACCCAGGCCCTCCTCGGCTCATTCTTCAAAATGATAGTCATGCCGGCCATGCTCCTGGGCCTCGGCATCCTTGTGGGCATGGAGCCTCAAAACATCAAAATGCTCGTAGTGGCCGGCTCCCTGCCACCTGCATTCTCCGGCATAATTATAGCCGACGAATACGACACCTACACAGCCACCGGCACCTCTTCCCTGGCTCTCTCGGTGCTCCTCTTCATCGGCTTCTGCCCCCTCTGGATCTACCTCTGCAACCTCCTCATTCCCGCGTAATTGCAGGTACTCCTCGCTGTCATTCGTTTGATTGTCAGTGTGTTGATGATGTTAGGCGGGGCTGGATGCACTGTGATGCATCCCCACACTGCGGGTGGATGGCGTCGTGGTATATAGAAGGAGGGTGTGTCATAATTCAATATGGCACACCCTCCCTGTATGGTGGCGGTTCCCCCTTTTTGTGGGCGCCGCTTATCGGTCTACGCGGGTGAATTCGGCTTCGGAGCCTTCGGCTGTCACATAGATGGTGGCCTCACCCTCCTTGCCGTCGGGCGTCTTGGAGTTGACTATAAACTTATAGTCGGTGGCATTTCCGTTGGCACGTTTGCCCACACTCACCGGAGTGCCCAATGGGAACTTATAGTCGCTGCATGCGCGATTGAAAATTTCCACATCGGCCTCGGTGACAGCTACTTGTGCCGAATAGTCGGGTAGAGCCTCGATAGTGCCGTCGATATATCCGCCCTCAATCAGGAAGCGCTTCACCTCCTCGGGCATCTTGCTCAGGCGTGCATTCCTCACACCATAGCCCACCTTCACCGAAGCCTGCGGCAGGGCCTTCGCGATGTCGGCGGTGGCACCGGTAATGCCGCCACTTCCGAAGGTGGCAAATGTCACCACATTCTTACCCTTCAGCGGGTTCTCGGCCACAAACGTAGCCACCGGCAGCGCGCAAGTGCCGCCCCACACCGGGAAGCCAAGGAAGATGGTGGAATAGTCGTCAAGGTTCACGCTCAGACGTTTAATCTCGGGCTTCACACCTCTCTGAATCTCGTCGCGCCAGCGCATTATGGTGGAGTCGTAGTCTTCAGGGTAGGGCTCCACAGCCTCTATGGCTGCCAAGTCGGCGCCCAATTGGCGTTGCAGCTCCTCGGCCACAGCCTTGGTAGCGCCTGTAGTTGAGTAATAGAGCACCAGGGTCTTCTCGCCCTTAGCCGGCTGTGCTTCCTGATTATTCTCATTTTTAGTGCTCGCTGAAGAGCACGAGCCAAGGGTAAGAGCCGCCCCGGCCATCATAGCAAAAATAGCTTTCTTCATTTTCAAAAATATTAGTCCCTAAAATTACAAAATTATTTTCATAGTGCCAACCCTTGGCCAAATGCATAAATGAAGGAGGCTGCAAGCCCTCGGTGGGTTGCAGCCTCCTCTATGTTTATTTCGCAGCTCGCCGCGGGCGGCGGGCGGAAATTGTTGCCGTCAGATTGGAATTATTTCTGTGTGAAGATCACGATACGGTTCCAGTCGTTGGTGCTGTAAGGTTGAACATCGCTACCGTCGAATGAGATGTTGAGACGGCTGCGGTCGATACCGTATTCGTTAACGAGGGCATCAGCAACGGCGTTAGCACGACGCTCTGAGAGAGCCAAGTTGTAGTCAGCTGTACCGGTGTCTTTGTCGGCGTAACCTACGATGTTAACTTTCTCTGAAGGATTAGCTTTGAGCCATTCAGCCATGTTGTAAACGTTAACCTCTTCAGTAGGCATGATCTTAGCTGAGTTGATGGTGAAGCGAACAGTTGTCATGAGAGGTGCGTTGGTGCAGTCTTTCTTAACAACGGGCTCGGGGCAAGGAAGCTGAGCTTCGCAAGCTGCGAGTGCTTGGCCACATTCCAGAAGTTGACCACGGAGGTTGTTAACTTGGTTGTTGAGGTTAGCGATTTGGTTCACATAGTCGCATTCGTTGAATGTGTTCCAGCCGCGACCACCGAAGTTGATGTTGAAACCACCAAGGGCAGCAACGTTAACGTCGATAGGATCACCGTAAGCGCAGAGGTTCCAGTTGTCGCCGTAGAATGTAGCGCGTGCCTCAGCGAAGAAGTCTACATATTTGCAGAGACGGAAACGGAATTGGATACCTGCGGTTACAGGGAGTGTCCAGCTTTCGTCTTTGATGCCTTTTTCGCCATAGCAGTTGATGTTGGAAGCAGCGGCAAATTTGCCTTCTGAATCGTTAACTCTCCATGTGTAGTCGCCACCGAGACCTACGAAAGGCACGATTGAGAATACGCGGTTAGCGTTTACGCCACCGAGTGAGTTAAACATATCCCACATCAATTCAAAGTTTACATTCACGTGTTTAGCTCTTGTCCAGCCGTTAGCGCCGCGACCGTTAGCGTAAACTGCTACGGGGTTGTCCCAGTGCAATGCACCGCCGATGGCGTTAATGCGGAAGCCCAAGTAGGGTGAGAACCAACGACCAAAACCGAAGTTATAAGCCACGGTCATACGTTTTTTGTCGATTGATTTGATGTCGGGATTTACACCTACGCCTCTCTCTACGAAGGGCTGATTGATGCCGGCACCCAGTTGGATAAACCAGTTGTTGCGCCAGTTTGAGAAGTAGTGGTTGTTGTTGTCGCAATTGTATTCTGTAACTGCTACAGACTCATCGACATAAGTAGCATTTTGAGCAGATGCACTGTTGCTCACTGCAAGTGCGCCTGCACAAAGGGCTGCTGCAAAGTAAAAATTTCTCACTTTCATAATAAACTTTATTTAGTTTTACAATCAATTA
>CAYVAK010000150.1:0-3960 GCA_964448425.1 uncultured Sangeribacter sp. | reverse complement strand
GTTTGTAAATTTTGGGGACGGGGTTTGAGGATTAGAATTCCGGGTGCTCTTTCAGGAATTTCTCGGCGGCCTCCAGGTCGGCGGGCGTGTCGATGCCTATAGTGTCGGCCTCGCTGATGGCAACCTTGATTTTGTAGCCGGCTTCTATCCATCGCAGCTGCTCGAGCGACTCCGCTTTCTCAAGTGTGGATTGCGGCAAGGATGTGATTTCACTGAGCACCTCTTTGCGGTAGGCGTAGATGCCTATATGGGTATAGAATTGCTGTACGTCGAGCCACTCTTTCCAGCCCACATTTCTCACATAGGGAATTATTGACCGCGAGAAGTATACGGCATTCATATTGCTGTCAAACACCACTTTAACCACATTGGAGTCGAATATGCCTTCAAAACCCTTCTCGGCCTTATACGGCTTTACAAGGGTGGCTATCTTGGTGTCGGGATTCTCTGTGAAACAGCTCATCAGTTTCTCTATTTGCGTCGGCTGAATGAATGGTTCGTCGCCCTGCACATTTATGATTACATCTGCGTCGGTGTGCAGATTCTCGGCGGCCTCTCTTAGTCGGTCGGTGCCGCTCTTATGGTCGCTGCGAGTCATCACAAAGCGGCCGCCGCCACGCTCCACTGCCTTGGCTATTCGCTCATCGTCGGTGGCCACCACCGCCTCGATGCCTGATTTCTTCACTTGATTCACCACACGGTTAATCACTTCAACACCACCTAATTGGGCCAGCGGTTTACCGGGAAAACGGGAGGAGCCGTAGCGAGCGGGTATTATTGCTAAGAATTTCATAGTAGCTGTTCTCTTATAGTTTATTTGTGTTCTCGTTTTTTGTATTTATCTATGGAGTCTTTCAGCCATTTGGGCACCATTACAGCGCCAATCAGTAGATACACATAGTAGGAGATTATTCTCCAGCATATGGCCATAATCAGGGCCAGGCCGGCTGTCGGAATTAGTGCTCCGTAATATTCGGTGAAGAGCCATTCGCTAACGCCGCTGCCACCCGGTGTGGGGCAGGCCATCAGCACCACCCATACCACAAATTGCATGGCGAATATTAGCCATTGCATCTGCATCTGCTCGGGCGCAAATGCCAGGAACAGGGCGTTGACCACCAGGTATCGCGATATCCATGTGAGGGCGGTGCCTCCAAAGGTCTCAACCCAGAAGCGCGCCGACTTCTTGCGCAGCGACGCTCCGGTGGCCACCATATTATCGCCAAGCTTTTCTATCGCCGGCCGCCATTTGCGCAACCATCTTATTGAGAATATCTTAACCAGCAGATTATGAATCCATATGGGCTTCACTATTATGCCCATGAAGAGCAGAAAGGTCCAGAGGGTGATTATGGCATATACTATCCAGAAGGTGAGTTGCAAGCCCAAGGCAAACCCGGTTGAGTCGCCTCCAAACAGCTCATGGATAGGGGTGAGCAGCACTATTATGGGGCATGAGACCACAAAAAACAGCTCGTCGAGAAAGAGGGTGGTGAACATTAGGGTAGTGGCTCGGCCAAATTCTATCCCTTCGGTGTTCATAAACACCATGCCCATGGAGCTTCCGCCCACCGCCGATGGGGTGACGCATGAGGTGAATTCGCAGAGCAGGCTCACCTTCAGCGCCTGCTTCCAGCTCAGATCCTTGTCGGTGAGAGCCCTGAATCGCCACACCAACCCAAGGTCGCGCCCTATCATAAACAGCCAGCTCAAGGCCAGGCAGCCAATAAGATGGGGTGTGAACCGCAGAGTGCTCCATATCTCGCTGATGTTCTGCTGCTTGGCGTCCTTATAGAATAGCCATGCCACCACAGCCACGCCGATAAGCACCGGTAGTAGAATCTTCCAAAGCGAAAAGCTGCTTTTCATCTCGGCGCTATCGCTTGCTTGCTCGTGGTTATGGTTCGCTTCACTCATTTTAAATCTTCACTAAGGAGTCGGCTCTATTGGGGATTAAAGGCGAAATGCCGCAACGGCTCCGCCACCCCCCACACACCGAAACCGGATATAATTTATAACTCTAAATTCTGCCGATTATTTTGTGAAGCGGGGTCTTATAATCACTAATAATCTTGGCATATCGCTCAACCACCTCATCCATAACATCCTGCCAACTTCGAGCCAGAGTGGCTCGCGCATTAAGACCGATCTCGGCCATCAGTCTGCGGTTGCCATATAGATTGGTGATTATGGCCGCATATTCCTCCGGCTTACACTCAGCCAGAAAGCCGTTGGAGCTCTTTATCACTTCCGAGGCTGTAGAGCCGCGCAGCAACACCGACGGAGTGCCCAGCGCAGCCGCTTCCCTCACCACCAGCGGCGCATTGTCGTAGAACGAGGGGAACAGAAACAGGTCGCACCCCGCGTAATACGTGGCCAACTCCTCGCGCTCCTTTATCACCCCGTGGAGAGTGACCCTCTCGCTCAGCCCGTAGCGGTCTATAAGGGCTTGTAAATCGTTGGCAGCGTAGCCGTTGCCTATAAAGTGCATCTTAAATTTCACCTCGGGGCTCAGCCGTTGGAGCGCTTCGACAATGATATCGATACCCTTCTCCCAGATATGTTGCCCTACAAACAGAAGCCCAATCTCATCGTCCCTCAGCCCTAGCCTCCGGCGGGCCTGTTGCTTAAAAGCTTTCAAGTCATTGCTGCCCACAAGGTCCACATAATCGTTGCCATTCTCCATCACCATCACACGGCCCTTGATGCCATACTCCCTCACCGTAGTCTCAACCTCAGCCTGCGGAATCCAAATCTCATCGCACGACTCATAGAATTTACGAATCTTGCGCATAATGATATTCACCATCCAAGGCGAGTGGCGAAACGAATGCTCCAAGTCAGTGCGATATTTAGAGTGGAAAGTGCCTATAAGCGGAATCCCTTGACGTTTAGCGGCATACAAGGCCAAACGCCCGGCCGAGAAAGGGGAGTGGCTGTGCACAATAGCAAATGGCTTACGGCGCAGATAGCTCCAAATCTTAAAGTCAAGTTTCGGGTAGCCATATCTGTAAGGGTAGCGGTCGCGGATAGGGAGCGAGAAATAGCGAGCCATCTGGTAAGGAGCCTCGCAAGCAATAGGATTCTTTGGGGTCACAACCACCGGAGTAAGATTCTTTTGGTCAAGGTGATAGGCATAATTAAGCACAGTGAGAGTCACCCCATCCATAATAGGAGGGAAGCTGTCGTTAAATAGTCCGAAAAATAGAGTTTTATTCAAAGTTTGCATCACATGCTCCATAACAAATATTTCTGCAAATATAGCTAAATTCTCCACCCCCGCAAAACCCATTCACCTTCCACACATCGCAATCACCCCTCCCTGAGCCCTCGCAACCCAAATCCCCGAATCTCTCCCTTCGCAACCACCTGAAAACCAACGATCAAAATAAGACGCTGAAAATTATCTCTAAATTAGGCGTGCAATTCAAATAGAATTTACTAACTTTAAATCGGAAAGACTTGCCTCCCTCCTCAGCCTTCATACCTCTTATCATTCTATCATGGAAATTATCAATGAAATAAAATATGCTGACAACACTTACGGTTGCGAAGTGGGCATCACGGTAGCTGAGTGGCGCGACATTCTCTCTAATGGAGAGGTCACAACCGTCAACTATAGGAATGCGCTTTTGGCATTTTATAAAGAGCCGGAGCATCGCGCTACCTGCAAGGACGTTGGCGCCAAATACTTTGCCGACTCTTCAGGAGCAAAGAAATTCAACGCTTGGATTACGCAATTCGGAATGGCTGTTACCAAACATCTGAATAGATTTGAAATCCATACATCTGACGGCTCGCCTTCGTTTTGGAACGTAGCCATGAATCCGGGAGTCGCATTGAAAAACGATGGTTTTCAATGGACTTTGCGCCCCGAATTAGTTCAAGCTATTTTTGAACTCGGCTTGGAGAGCAACTTTACACTAAAGTCTGTGCTTGATCAGCTTGCCGACAAGTTGG
>CAYVAK010000149.1:0-3965 GCA_964448425.1 uncultured Sangeribacter sp. | reverse complement strand
TGTGGATGAGACCCATGAGCTTGCTGTATGAAAGATCCTCCAGACGTGCGGCTGCATTGATACGCTGAATCCAAAGAGCGCGGAAGTTGCGTTTTTTGTCTTTGCGGTCGCGGTATGCATATGTCAAACCTTTCTCCCAAGTGTTCTTGGCTACGGTCCAAACGTTGCGACGGCTACCATAGTATCCGCGGGTTAATTTAAGGATTTTCTTTCTCTTTGCTCTTGAGGCAACATGATTTACTGATCTTGGCATTGCTTTGTCATTTTTTGAATGCGAGCGGCATTAATTGCTCTTGCGGAGCTGCGCATTCGGTTAATAAAAAAGTGTTGTGTTGTTTGGTTGTTTGAAAACTTGGTGTCCGGACTCTGCTTACTTCATTGCGAGGAGCTCTTTCACCTGCTTTTCGTTGGTAGCGTGTACCAATCCTGTGCTGTCAAGAATTTTTTTACGTTTCTTGCTTTTCTTTGTCAGGATGTGGCTGTGGAAAGCATGTTTTCTCTTGATTTTACCTGTTCCGGTAAGAGCGAATCTTTTTTTGGAACCGGAATTAGTTTTAACCTTTGGCATTTTTTTGTAAATGATTTAGTTGTTGTTATTACCTCGGCACGGGGTGCCTACGGTCTCTATTTATCGTTTGTTTTTACAATTTAGTGTCGAGAGGCTGCTGCGCCTCTTCGGCGGCGGAGGCTATGCTTCAGCGGCTTCCGTGGCCTCTTGCGCGGGCTTCTCGCTCTCCGCGGCCGGCTTCGATTCCTCTTTTGCCGCCTTGGGAGCTTTCGCTGCTTTGGCTTTGCTCGATGCTGCTTTCAGAGGCGAGAGCATGATGGTCATGCGTTTGCCCTCCAGCACAGGCATCATTTCCACTTTGCCATATTCTTCAAGGTCGTTGGCAAAACGCAACAGCAGCACTTCGCCTTGCTCTTTGAACAATATGGAGCGACCTCTGAAAAACACGTAGGCTTTCACCTTCGATCCCTCTTTGAGGAATCCTACTGCGTGTTTGAGCTTAAAGTTGTAGTCGTGGTCGTCGGTTTGCGGTCCGAAGCGTATCTCCTTCACCACCACCTTTGTGGCCTTCGCTTTCTGCTCTTTGAGGCGTTTCTTTTGCTGATATAAGAACTTTTGATAGTCTATCACGCGGCACACGGGCGGTTCGGCTGTCGGAGATATTTCCACTAAGTCAAGTTCTTGGTCGTGAGCTATGCGGAGCGCCTTGGCTATCGGGTAGATGCCCGGCTCTACATTGTCGCCCACCAAGCGCACTTCTCGTGCTCGGATGGCTTCGTTGGTCACATATTGGTCTTTACCATTTCGATCATTGCCTTTCTGACGACGATCTCCGGGTTTAGGCTTCGGCCCTAACGGGCGGCGAGGACCTGAAAATTGTGGTTTTTTCTCCATTCAGTGGATTTGTCTCGTTGTTGTCTGTGTTATTAAAGTTCTTTAATCTTACTCTAAAATCGCAGCTTTGAAGCACATAATCAGTTGTCAATCAAACAATTATCTTATTGCTGATTGGTCAACTGTGCTACTTCCTCTTTGATTTTCGCTGCAAAGTTAGCAATTTTCATCGATTCTGTAGCATTTTCTCCATATTTTCTTACACTTACTTCTCCGCTTTCGGCTTCTTTTTCGCCTACTATGAGCAGATAAGGCACCTTTTTCATCACATTGTCGCGAATCTTTTTGCCTATCTTCTCATTGCGGTCGTCCACGATTGCGCGGATGTCGTCAATATCGAGAGTGCGAGCCACTTGTGCTGCATATTCGTTATATTTTTCGCTGATTGGCAGGATAGCCACCTGGTCGGGCACAAGCCACAGGGGCAGGTTGCCGGCAGTGTGCTCAAGAAGCACAGCCACAAAGCGTTCCATTGAGCCGAAGGGCGCACGGTGTATCATCACAGGGCGGTGTTTCTGATTGTCGGCGCCGGTATATTCCAAGCCGAAACGCTCCGGCAGGTTGTAGTCCACCTGGATGGTGCCCAGCTGCCAACGGCGGCCGATGGCATCCTTCACCATGAAGTCGAGCTTTGGTCCGTAGAAGGCGGCCTCGCCGGTCTCCTGGCGAGCTTTCAGGCCCTTCTCGGCGCAAGCCTCAATGATGGCGTTCTCTGCCAAGTGCCAATTCTCATCGCTACCTATATATTTCTGCTTATTGTTGGGGTCGCGAAGCGAGATCTGAGCCTCGAAGTTCTCAAATTTAAGCGCCTTAAATATATAGAATATGATGTCCATCACTTTGAGGAATTCATCTTTAATCTGCTCGGGAGCGCAGTAGATGTGGGCATCGTCTTGAGTAAATCCGCGCACACGTGTCAATCCGTGGAGCTCACCACTCTGCTCATAGCGATACACTGTGCCGAATTCTGCAAAGCGCAGAGGCAGGTCGCGATAAGAGCGAGGTGAAGTCTTATATATTTCGCAGTGGTGCGGACAGTTCATCGGTTTAAGCATATACTCTTCGCCCTCTTCCGGTGTGTGGATAGGCTGGAAGGAGTCCTTGCCATATTTTGCCCAGTGGCCCGAAGTCACATAAAGCTGCTTATTGCCAATGTGGGGAGTGATCACTTGCAGATAGCCGTAGCGCTTCTGAATCTTGCGAAGGAATTGCTCCAGACGGTCGCGCAGCGCGGCACCTTTGGGGAGCCACAAAGGCAGGCCTTGGCCCACAGTGGGCGAGAACGCAAAGAGATCCATCTCGCGGCCCAGCTTACGGTGGTCGCGTTTCTTAGCCTCTTCCAGAAGAGCCAGATATTCGTCGAGCATCTTCTTCTTGGGGAAGCTCACGCCATAGACTCTCACAAGCTGGTTGCGCTTCTCATCGCCACGCCAGTAGGCACCGGCCAGCGAGAGAATCTTCACAGCCTTGATAGGAGCGGTAGATGCCAAGTGAGGACCGCGACACAGGTCGGTAAAAGCGCCCTGAGTGTAGGTAGAGATAGTGCCGTCGGCCAGCTCGCTTATCAGCTCACACTTATAAGTCTCGCCACGGTCGCCAAACATTTTAAGAGCGTCGGCCTTTGAAATGTCGGCACGCACAATAGCCTCCTTCTTGCTCACAAGCTCCTGCATCTTCTTCTCGATTTTCGAGAAATCGTCGGCAGTAATCTTATGTTCTCCCGGGTCAATGTCATAGTAGAAGCCGTTTTCAATAGCGGGGCCGATGCCGAATTTCACACCGGGGTAGAGCTCCTGAAGAGCCTCCGCAAGCAAGTGAGCGGATGAATGCCAGAAAGCGTGTTTACCTTCCGGGTCATCCCACTTAAATAATGCAATAGTAGCATCCTCGTTTATGGGGCGGGAAATGTCCCATTCCGCGTCATTGACTTTAGCTGCCAGCACATCAGCGGCAAAGCGCTCGCTAATGCTTTGAGCCACTTGTAGCGGGGTTACGCCCTGCTCAAATTCTCTGACACTGCCGTCGGGAAAAGTGATTTTTATCATGATTTCTTACGATTCTATTTGCGTTGTTGAGTTTCGTGTTGATATCTTGAGTTTAGTGCAATTCACATCTGTCTGAGCCCTGCAAACCGAGCCAAAAGCCACATTAATAGGCATTAAGGCCACAGGCCTGAAGTAGAGCCACAGTCAAGTGTATAAACTCTCGCAAAATTACAAAAATAAATCTGAATCTGCAAAAACTTTTCCTCCCTCCCATCCCCAATCCTTATTGCCCTGCGTCTTATCTTAATTTTGACGCACCTTTATTTATATTTTCTTGTTCACTTCACCCTTTTTTAAATTTATTTTTGGAACGATAATTGTTTAAAGAAAAAATGTTAACTTTGTGGCTATCGGAACCAAAATACCCGACAATTGACCTTTTGCCTCAATTTAGATTATGATTACAGGACAGATTAAAAATCAGATTGATCAGATTTGGGATACCTTCTGGACAGGGGGTATAACCAACTCTATAGATATTCTCGAACAGATGACTTATCTGTTCTTTATGAAATTGC
>CAYVAK010000148.1:0-3987 GCA_964448425.1 uncultured Sangeribacter sp. | reverse complement strand
AGAGACACTTAATTCTTACTTGTAAAGATAGAAAAGTTATGAAAATCGAAAAAATCATTGGTCGTGAGGTTCTCGACTCACGCGGTAACCCTACAGTGGAAGTTGATGTAATCCTTGAAAGCGGTGCACGCGGACGCGCAGCTGTGCCTTCAGGCGCATCAACAGGTGTAAACGAAGCCCTTGAGCTTCGCGACGGCGACAAGAACCGTTACCTGGGCAAAGGTGTACAGAAAGCTGTAGCCAATGTCAACGGCCCCATCGCAGAAGCACTCGTAGGCATGAGCGCTCTTGATCAAATCAAGATCGACGAGACAATGATCGCACTCGATGGCACCGACACCAAATCAAAACTTGGTGCAAACGCAATCCTGGGCGTATCACTCGCTGTAGCAAAAGCTGCTGCCGACTACCTCGACCTTCCCCTTTACAAGTACATCGGTGGCGCTAACAGCTACGTACTTCCCGTGCCAATGATGAATATCATCAACGGTGGTGCTCACTCTGACGCTCCTATCTGCTTCCAAGAGTTCATGATTCGCCCCGTTGGTGCTTGCTGCTTCAAAGAAGGCATCCGCATGGGCACAGAAGTGTTCCACGCTCTCAAATCAGTGCTCAAAAAACGTGGCCTCTCCACAGCTGTAGGTGATGAGGGTGGTTTCGCTCCCAAACTCGACGGCACAGAAGATGCTCTTAACGTTATCATCGAAGCTATCAAGGCTGCCGGCTACGAGCCCGGAAAAGATGTTACCATCGGTCTTGACGTTGCTTCTTCAGAATTCTTCGAGAACGGTGTTTACGACTACACTTGGAAACAAGGTGCCGACGCTCCCAAACTCACAAGCGCAGAGCAAGCTAAATACCTCGAAGAGCTCATCACAAAATATCCTATCGACTCAATCGAAGACGGTATGGCAGAGAACGACTGGGAAGGCTGGAAACTCCTTACCGACCTTATCGGCAACCGTTGCCAACTCGTAGGCGACGACCTCTTCGTTACCAACGTTAAATATCTTGAACGCGGCATCTCTGAGGGTTGCGCTAACTCAATCCTCGTGAAAGTTAACCAAATCGGTTCACTCACCGAGACACTCCGCGCCGTTGAAATGGCTCAACGCAATGGCTACACAGCTGTGATTTCACACCGCTCAGGCGAAACCGAAGACGCTACTATCGCCGACATCGCCGTAGCTACTAACGCCGGCCAAATCAAGACCGGTAGCGCCAGCCGCTCCGACCGTATGGCTAAATACAACCAGCTCCTCCGCATCCAAGAGGAACTCGGCACAGAGGCTCAATACGGCTACAAGAAAATCGCAAAGAAATAATTGCGTAACATATTAGAGCAAATAGAGGCTGCGTCAACTTTGGCGCAGCCTCTTCACGTTTTTAAGATTCTTATACACCTGTCTGCATACCATACCGCCATTTTGATACACCGCCACATCCCCTTCTTTCCCTTCCGCCCCAATTCCGTAAATTTCTGACACAAAACCACATCCACGCCCTCGCCTGCCACCCCACCTTCCGTAAATTTCTGATTTTCACCCAAGCACCACTGTTAACAACTTTTAACAAAAAAACAGCTAACCCCTTGCAAATCAGAAATTATTGTTTTATTTTTGCGCATCTGTTAAATGCAATCATTATAACAATCTAAATAGAATCATCAACCTCTAAATAGAAAAGATATGAAAACAAAACTCTACAAATTAGCAACTTGCGCATTATTGCTTGCTCCTGCCTCCGCCCTTGCAGACAACCTCCCCTCGTATGATTTCTGCATAGGTAATGTATACTACACTATCACTACCGCCGACGGCTCCAACGTTAACACCGTGGAGGTGGCCTGCGGCAATAAAAACCTGCGCCAATCAGCCCCTCTCAACGTGATGCAAAAAGATATACTTATCCCCGATACAGACTCTTGGGAGGGAAACGCATACTCCGGCGATGTGGTTGTGCCCGAAACCGTGACATACAACAACACCGAATATAAAGTGACCGGCATCGGACTCGGCGCTTTCGTCAACTCCGAAAACCTCACCAGCATCTCCCTGCCCTCCTCTATCACCTATATAGGTAAAGACGCATTCATGGGATGCAAATCTCTCACAGAATTTACCGTGCCGGAGGCCGTCAACTACATTCAGAATTTCACATTTGCCAAATGCGACAACCTCTCGAAAGTAGACCTCTCCAACGCCGTCTATTCAATAGGCGACAGCTCTTTCCTGATGACACCCTCCGACTCCGCTTCACCTCTCCGGCTCACAGGCCTCGACAACCTCATGGCCACCGACTATGCAGCCTTCTATCAATCAAACATAGAAGAAATCAGCCTGCCGGAATGTTTTGAATCTTGGAATTACTCATTTGCCGAATCTAAGCTCATAAAAATTAAAATATCCGCCAAAATCACCGATTTTGCTTGGTCGCTGTTAGGTTGCTCAAACCTGGAAGAAATCGACCTGCCCGACGGTCAACTCGCGCTTAGCTACAGCGAAGTAGAAGACGCTGTGAACCTCAAGCTCATTAGAGAACGCAGCCTCACACCGCCGACTCTGAATTTCAACTGGGCCGCACACGTAACCACCGACTGCGTGCTCGAAGTGCCCGCCCAGTCGGTAGAGCTATATTCCGCCGCCGACAACTGGAAAGAATTCACAACCATTCGTGCCATCGATGAAACCGGCATAAAGAGTTCTCTCTCCGAGTCGACAGCTAAAGTAGTCAGCGGCAAAGGCATCGTAAGCCTAAGCGACTGCGAAGGCGCAACAGCCTCAATCGCCTCAATCGACGGCAAAACAATGTGGAGCACTTCCAAAGCCGCAGCCGCACAAACCGTAAGCCTGCCACAAGGTATCTACATAGTGCGCCTCGGCACTCTCACCACAAAAGTAATAGTGAAATAGCCCCACACTCTTCCGGCCATCGGCTCTTCAGTCCATGTCCGGGAACCAAACCTAACCAATTCTCATAACAAAGAGGGGGCGTCATCATTCAAACATGGCGTCCCCTCTTCTTTTTTGTATTCAATTCTTATGCCGGACTATTGGCCTACCGAGAGGGTGGAGCCGGCAGTGTGGGCGCTCTGAAGCGGAGCGTAGAGCGACTGAGCGGTAGCCACACCTAAGCTGAAGCGACCGGTGTGCGACACATAGCAGTCGTAGTCAATCATCAAAGTGCCCTTGGGCAGGGAATAGAAATAGAGGTTGGTGGCCTCGTTGCGCACCTCGCGATAATACCACACGCCATCTTGAGAGGTGTAGGCTGAAAGTTGTTCCACAGGCGAGAGCGTGGCGCTGCGGCTATCATTGACAGCCACATAGTCCATGTCGCGCTTGGAAGTGATGATCAATTGCACTTTCACTTTCGCACCTATGGGGAGCAGGTCGCCCTCCTTCACCGCTTCAAATTTGGGAGCACCGGCCTCGTCGGTGCAAATCAGCAGGCGCTTCTCTATGGTGATGTCGCCGGCACTGTAGGCAGCGACTTGTGAAGGTTCGGCCATGTAGCGGCTCACCACCCCACCCCACGATTGATGGCCTTGCGACTTACTAATCATCAGTTGGCCGCCTCGGCTTATCTGCTCTTCGGAAAGGGGTATGGTGACATTGCCGGTGAGGCGGTCGGCAGCCGAGATGTCGAGTGGCTCGCCCGCGAGAGTTAGGGTGGCGGGAGCATAGTCGGCAGTCCAATCAGAGCCGGAGGTAAGAATAGCATAAACGACTTCGGACACTTCAGAGTTGTTGCCCCAGTCCTGAGCCTGACGCTGAATCAGGAGCCATTGGCGAAGGCCGTCGACCAGCGGGTCGGCAGGTGAAATTTCGGCAAATGCTTCGAGCACCTGCATGGTGGTGATGAGCTTGTTGCGCCCGCGCCAAGAGGAGCTGAGATTGTCGAACCACACGCCCTTGTCATCGCTGCGTGAAGCGAGCTGGCGGAGCGACTCCAGAATGGTGCGCGCCTCCATGGCATATCCTTCCC
>CAYVAK010000147.1:0-3987 GCA_964448425.1 uncultured Sangeribacter sp. | reverse complement strand
TCGAATGTAGCGGGGCGTTTGTCTATTTAATTTTGGGATTTTCTCCTTTATTTATAATTTTGCAGCCGATAAAGAATCTATAATCTCTTTATGCCTCCCGGATAAAGAATCGGTTCTTTTTTCTCTCGACAAAGATTCACCAATTAAACTTTTATGAAGAAATTACTAATTATCGGCTTTGCTTCTCTTTGCGGCACCATGGCGGCCTTGGCCGACACTTGGAGCTATGCTGATTGCGTGCAGTATGCTCTCAATCACAACATCGACCTTGAGAAGTCGCGCCTTAACGAACTCTCTGCCGGCTACGACCTTGAGGCGGCTGAAGCTCAATGGGAGCCAACGCTCGATTTTTCTACTTCTCACACCTACACAGCAGCGCCCCTGACTTCTAATGGCAAAAACGCCTACAACGGCCAGTTGGGCCTCAACGCTGCTTGGACTCTCTACGACGGCGGCATCCGCTCCAACAACATTAAGAGTGCCAAACTGCGCTCCTCAATTGAGGGCCTGGCCACCGAGAACATCTCGCGCAGCCTGCGCACCGACCTGCTGCAAATCTACCTCAATATCCTCTATGCCAAGGAGAATATTGAAATATATAAAGAGGCTGTGAACCTCTCACAGCAACAAACCGACCGCGCCGAGCAGCTCATGAAAGCCGGCAAGCTCTCCAAAGTGGACTACTCCCAGCTCAAAGCTCAGCTGGAGCAAGACAACTATTCGCTTGTGAACGCCGAGGGCACCTACAACACCCGTCGCCTGGAGCTCAAGAAGCTCCTGGAGCTGGGCATCGACGCCGACATCACTCCCGCCTCGGTGGAATGGACCGAGAGCGAGGTGCTCGCCTCCCTGCCCGAGATGAGCTCTTCCTACGAGCTCGCCGTCAAAAACGACCCGCAACTCCAAAGCCTCGACCTGGAGAATGAGGTGGCTCAGCTCGATGTCAAGACTGCTCAAGCCGGCCGCTCTCCCAAGGTGGGTGTGAGCGCAGGTGTGGGCACCGGCTACAACTCCCTGGGCGCCGGCTTCGGCACACAGATGAAGCAGCAGCTCAGCGGCCAAGTGGGCCTCAACCTCTCAATCCCCATACTGGACAACAAGTCGACAAAAGTGGCTGTAGCCAAGGCCAAGCTCGAGAGCCTCACCAACGACCTTGAGAAAGAATCGCGCCAAATAGCGCTGGCTCAGGAGGTGGAAAACTGGTATATCGACGTGCGCAACTCGCAGGCTCGCTATCTGGCCGCCCAAGAGCAAGAGAAGGCCGCAACAGTCTCCAACGACTATGTGAATGAGCAATTCCGCCTCGGCCTTGCAGTCACCGTAGAGCTCGTCAACGCTCACAACAACCTGCTGGAAGCCCGCCACAGCATGCTCCAAGCCAAATACATGACCATGCTGGGCAAAAAAATGATAGAATACTATCGCACCACCAACATTGAATTATAAACTAAAAAGCTAACATACAGATATGAAACACCTCACTATATCAGCCTCTGTCATGGCTCTGCTGATGGCCTCTTGCGCCAAAGAAGCATCTGTGAGCCTGACCACCTCCACTGTGGAGCGCGGCGAGATTTCAGAGACTGTCACCGCTACCGGCACCCTGGAATCTGTGACCTCCGTAGATGTCGGTACACAAGTCACCGGTATCATCGACAAGCTTTATGTGGACTACAACAGCGAAGTGAAACAGGGCCAGCTCATTGCCGAGATTGAAAAGACCCTCCTTGACGCCGACCTCCAAAGCGCCGACGCCAACTTAGAGTCGGCTCGCCTCACCTACGAATACACCCAAACCAACTATAAGAGAGACAAAGACCTGCACGACCGTCAGCTCATCTCCGACTACGACTATCAGACCTCCAAGAAGGACTACGAGGTGGCCAAAACCGCCTACGACAAGGCTCAAGCCGACCGCGTGCGCGCCGCCAAAAACCTTAACTACGCCGAAATCTACTCACCCATCGACGGTGTAGTGATCTCACGCGACGTTGAGGTGGGCCAGACAGTGGTCTCCAACATGAGTGTAGCCAACCTCTACACCATTGCCGACCTTGACAATATGCAAGTAGTGGGCAATGTAGACGAAGCCGATATAGGCCAAGTGAAAGTGGGCCAAACAGTGAGCTTCACCGTTGACGCCTACCCCGACGACACCTTCGAGGGCCAAGTGACTCAGGTGCGCCTCAGCCCCACCACCGAAAGCAACGTGGTGACCTACGAAGTGATAGTAGCCGCCGACAACCCCGAACATAAACTCATACCCGGCCTCACCGCCAACCTCACCATCTACTCCATGCGAGAGCAAAATGTGCTCCTGGTGCCCAACCAAGCACTGCGCTTCTCACCCCAAGAGCAGACCCAAGAAGAGGGCGACGACAAAAACCAATCAGTGCCCCAAGCCACAGCTAAAGCTCCCGAAGTGAGCGAAAGCGACGAGCGTGTGCTCTGGGTGGTAAACGGCCAAAAACTCGAGCCCGTGGTAGTGAAAATAGGTGTGTCAAACAGCCTCAACACCCAAATCCTTAGCGGTGTGAAAGAGGGCCAAGTAGTGGCACTCGACTATTCTAACGCCGCCCCCGCTGCCGCAGCAGCCACCGAAGACACCGAAGCCTCAACCGAACAAAGCCCATTTGCTCCCACCCCTCCGGGCAAGAAGAAATAAGATAACCTAACTCTAACTAAGGACCCCCTCCCTCCTCATCTTTTTTCTCACAGAAGCAAAAGGCCAACACTATATGCAAAACACCAACGAAATAATAAAGGTAGAGAATCTGCGCCGCGACTTTGTGGTGGGCGGAGAGAAAGTCCACGCCCTGCGCGGTGTGAGCTTCACCATCCATGAGGGCGAATTTGTCACCATCATGGGCACCTCCGGCTCCGGCAAATCCACTCTGCTCAACCTCCTTGGCTGCCTCGACCGTCCCACCTCCGGTGTCTACGAGCTCGACGGCCACTCCGTGCAGGCCATGAGCAAAAACGAACGCGCCATGACCCGCAACCGCAAAATCGGTTTCGTGTTTCAGAACTACAACCTCCTGCCCAAAACCACCTCGGTGGAAAACGTTGAGCTCCCACTGCTCTACAACTCCAAAGTGGGCTCAAAAGAGCGTCGCGCCCGCGCCATCAAAGCCCTCGAAGCCGTGGGCCTCGCCGAACGCCTCTACCACAAGAGCAACCAAATGTCGGGCGGCCAGCAGCAACGTGTGGCCATAGCCCGCGCCCTGGTCAACGACCCCGTGATTATCCTCGCCGACGAAGCCACCGGTAACCTCGACACCCGCACCTCCTTCTCCATCCTGGTGCTCTTCCAAGAGCTCCACGCCAGAGGCCGCACCATCATTTTTGTGACCCACAACCCCGAGCTCGCCTCCTACTCCTCGCGCAACATTGTGCTCAAAGACGGCAAAGTGGTCTCCGACACCACCAACCCCAACATAGCCTCCGCGCGCGAAATGCTCGACTCCCTGCCCAAAGAAAACGACTGATATGAAGATACTCAACCTACTAAAAATAGCCATCAAGGCCCTGAACAACAACAAGATGAGGTGCTTCCTCACCATGTTGGGAATCATTATCGGTGTAGGCTCCGTCATCACCATGCTCGCCATCGGTCAAGGCTCCAAAGACTCCATCAAAGCCCAAATCTCTGAAATGGGCTCCAACATGATAATGATTCAGCCCGGCGGCGACCAGCGAGGCGGCGTGCGCCAAAGCTCCGACGACATGCAGTCGCTCACCGTAGCCGACTACGAAGCAGTGCTCTCAGAGTGCGACATGCTCGCAGCCGTCTCACCCACCGTCAACAGCAACGGCCAGCTCATCAACGGCAACAACAACTACCCCTCATCCATCTACGGCATCACTCCCGACTATATGGAAATTCGCAAACTCAGCGTCAAAGAGGGCTCAATGTTCAGCGACCAAGATGTGAAACAAGCCTCCAAAGTGTGCCTGCTGGGTAAAACCGTAATCGACAACCTCTTC
>CAYVAK010000146.1:0-3989 GCA_964448425.1 uncultured Sangeribacter sp. | reverse complement strand
CTAACCGACACTAAGCCATCCTAAAAATGAATTAGATTATGAAAAAGATCGTTTTCCCCGAAACGGGGCTGTTGGTCAATTCGTGATATATTTTGTTCTAAAATTCGGATTGAAAATTGGGTGCTTTACAAGTGTAAAGTTGGGGTGGTGGGAGAGGGGTGGTGGGGGCTATCCGAAGAAGAAATATGCCACTATGACGGCGCTGATTGCGCCCACGGCGTCGGCCAGCAGGGCGTAGGGGGCGGCGTATCGGGTGCGTTTGATGCCTACGCTGCCGAAGTAGACGGCGAGGATGTAGAAGGTGGTGTCGGTGCTGCCGCGCACGGCGGCTGCCACTTGGCTCACGAAGGCGTCGGCGCCGTGTTCTTTCATCACGTCGAGCATCAGGGCGCAGGAGCCGCTGCCGCTTAGGGGCTTCATGAGCATGGTGGGCAGGGCGCCGACCCATCGGGTGTCGAAGCCGCAGAGGGCCACGAGTTGTTCCACTGCGCCGGTGAAGAGGTCGAGGGCTCCGGAGGCTCTAAACATGCCTATGGCCACAAGGATGGCCACCAGGTAGGGGATTATCATCACGGCGGTCTTGAAGCCTTCTTTGGCGCCTTCGATGAATGATTCGTAGACGTTGATGCGGCGGCGCACCCCGGCGCCTATGAAGAGGATTATGACGCTGAATAGCAATACGTTGGCGGCAAAGGTGGAGTAGGTCTGCACTTTGTCGGCGGGCAGGGAGGAGAAGAACCACACCACAGCGGCTACGAAGAGGGCGATGGCTGCAAACCAGCTGAGGAGCACGCGGTCGAAGCGTATGCGTTGTTTGAGGCAGAGGGCTGCGAGGCCCACGAGGGTGGCAATGGTTGTGGCTATGAGGATGGGGATGAAGATGTCGGTGGGGTTGGAGGCGCCGCCTTGTGCGCGATACATCATGATGCTGATGGGGATGAGGCAGAGGCCGGAGCTGTTGAGCACCAGGAACATGATCATGGCGTCGGTGGCGGTGTTTTTGTCTTTGTTGAGGCTTTGCATTTCTTGCATGGCTCGCAGGCCCATGGGGGTGGCGGCGTTGTCAAGGCCGAGCATGTTGGCGGAGATGTTGAGGAATATGGAGCCCATGGCGGGGTGGCCTTTGGGGATGCCGGGGAAGAGGCGTGAGAAGAAGGGGCTGATCAGGGAGCCGAGGGCTTGAATCACGCCGGCTTTTTCGCCTATTTTCATGATTCCGAGCCAGAGGGTGAGCACACCGGTGAGGCCTATTGAGATTTGGAAGGCGAAGGCGGCTTGGTCGAATGAGGAGTTCATGATGGCGCTCCAGATTGTGGTGTCGCCGGTGGCTATGGTGGTGCCGATGGCCATTAGGAAGGCCACGACGAAGAAAAATATCCAGATGTAGTTGAGTAGCATTTGGGGTAAGTGGTAATAGGTAAGGGGTAAGAGATGAGAGATGAGAGGGGAGAGGTAAGAGTGGGGAGAGGGGGTTATTCGCAGGCGTCGGGGATGTAGTGGTGTAGGGCGTGGCAGGGGTGTATGCCGTGGTCTACTATGAGGTGGTGGGTGGCCATTGATGAGATGATTGACATTTCGTGGCTCACGAGCACTATGGTGGTGTGGCGGGCTACGGAGGCCATGATGTCGTAGATTTGGCGTTCAAATTGTTTGTCGACGTAGGAGAGGGGCTCGTCGAGCACGAGGAGTTCTGGGCGGGAGATGAGGGCTCGGCCTATGAGGGTGCGTTGGAGCTGACCGCCTGAGAGTTCGCCTATGGGGTGGTTGCGAAATTTGTCGGCGCCCACCAGGGTGAGGGTTTCTTGGAGGCGTCGGTAGTCGGCCTCGGTGCAGCGGTGGCGCAGGGAGTGGAAGAGACCGGAGAGCATTACTTCGGCCACAGTGACGGGGAATCGGGTGTCGATCATGTTTTTCTGTGGCAGATAGCCTATGCGGAGTTTTTTGATTTCGCGGCCTTGCGGGTCGCGGTATATCACTCGGCCGCGGGTGGGGCGGATGAGGCGCAGGAGGGTGCGCAGGAGGGTGGTTTTGCCGCCGCCGTTTGGGCCTGTGATGGCCACGAAGCTGCCGCGCTGCACTTCCATGTTGATGTCGGAGAGGATGGTGCGGCCGTCAAGGGCGACGGCTACGTCGCGCAGCTGCACGATTGGGGCCGATTGGGGTGATGCATGGTGCATGCCTGCGGGGCCGGTGGGTGATGCCGATTCGGTGGGTATGTGGTGGTGGAAATTCATTGGCGGTTATTGCGCGATGAGGTGGGCTATGTGGAGCATTTGGGTGTCCCAATCGGGGGCGAGGAGTTGCATGGGACGGAGTGGGATTTTGAGGTCGGCGGCGAGTTGGGATGAGGCTGTCGGGGCTGATGAGGCTTCGTAGAGGAAGATTTTGGGCTTGAGGGTGCGGGCTTGGTCTATGGCCTGGCGGAGCCGGGAGGGGCTCACTTCTTTGCCGTCGCGCTCCACGGCGAGTTGGTGCAGGCCGTAGTCGCGAGCGAAGTAGCCCAGGGAGGGGTGGTGGACCATGAAGCAGGCGCCGCGAGCGGGGGCGAGGATGGTGGTGAGCGAGTCGGAGAGGGCCTCAAGGCGGGTGATGAGGCGGGAGTAGTTGCTGCGGTAGCGCTCTTGGGCTGCGGGGTCGATGGTGCAGATGGTGCGGAGCATGTTGGCGGCGATGATTTTCATGTTGGCCACGGAGGTCCATACGTGAGGGTCGAAGTCGGCGTCGGCGTCGGCATCGGCGTCGGCATCGGCGGAGGGGCTGTGGGTGGCTGTGGGGCCGTGGGTGTGGTGCAGATAGCTGATGCCTTGGGTGGTGTTGGGGGTTTTGAGTCCGGGGTAGGCGTCTTTGATTTTGGCTATGGCCACATCTTCAAAGGGGAGGCCGCCGATGGCCATGTAGGCGTCGGATGATTGTAGGGCCACCAGTTGGCTCATGGAAGGCTCGAAAGTCTCGGCGTCGCTGCCGGGTGGGAGCATCACTTCGATGTGCCAGTCACTGCCTACTATTTGGCGCAGGAGCCAGGCTTGGGGCTCTACGGCCACGGTGACGGTGTGCTCCGGTGAGGAGTCGCGGTTGTGGTCGCCCTTGCAAGCTGTCAGGGCTAAGGATAGCGCCAAGGCGGTGATGATGTGGATGAGTTTGGTGAGCATATTTTGCGAGCCGACCCCGACCGAAGGGGGCCGGAGTCGGTGTGTGGGGGTGGTGAGGGGTTAGAATTTGCGGATGCCCATAATGTGGCGCACCTCGGAGAGGGTTTTTGCGGCCACTTCGCGAGCTTGCTCGGCACCTCGGCGCACCACTTTTGAGAGGTATTCGTCGTTTTCGCGAATTTCGAGGATGCGTGAGCGGATGGGGAGGGTGACTTTGAGGATGTCTTCGGCCAGTTGTTTCTTCATGTCGCCGTAGCGTATGGAGCAGTCGGCGTAGGCTTTCTTGAAGTGGTCTACGGTGTCGGGGGTGCTGACGAGCTCCATGAGGGTGAAGAGGTTGGCGATGGGCTCGGAGGGTGTTTGGTTGGGCTCTTTGGGGCCTTCGTCGGTGACGGCGCGCATCACTTTTTTGCGCAGGGTCTTTTCGTCGTCGATGAGGTAGATGCAGTTGCCTTCGCTTTTGCCCATTTTGCCGGAGCCGTCGAGGCCGGGCACTTTCACGGCTTGGCCGCCGAAGTTGAAGTTGACGGGCTCGCTGAAGTAGTCTTCTTTATAGAAGGAGTTGAAGCGGCGTGCGAAGCGGCGTGTGAGCTCCAGGTGTTGTTCTTGGTCTTTGCCCACGGGCACGAAGTCGGCGTGGTGTATGAGGATGTCGACGGCCATGAGGGTGGGGTAGGTGAGCAGGCCGGCGTTGACGCGTTGGTTGGTCTGGTTGCCAATGATTTCGCGTTCAATGTTGTCGTCGGGGGCGTCGGCGCCGGGGGCGGCGATGCCGAGGGCTTTGCGTGCTTTGTCTTTGAATGAGGCGGTGCGCATGAGCTCGCCGATGCCCACATGCAT
>CAYVAK010000145.1:1356-4016 GCA_964448425.1 uncultured Sangeribacter sp. | reverse complement strand
TGTATTGTTCAAGCTTGTCTATGGCTATTGTGGCCTCGCTGGTGCTCTTCACCGGCATGCGGCCTATGGACACACGCACTTTGGCCGGGCCGATACTAAACTTGTCGCAGTCGTCGAGCATACCGATGAAGTTGTCGGTGCAATAGGAGCTTGTTTCGCCAAGGCTGTTTTCCGACTCCCAGATGGGGATGCGGGGGTATGAGGAGCTTTGCACCGTAGAGGTGATGCCGCGGTTGTCGTAGGAGGGACGGCCAAAGAGTATGCAATAGCCTATCTTGTCGGGTTCGCGGTCATACCACATTTTCAGCAGTTTTCGAAAGGCGCTGACATCGGCTGTGCCCGATGAAAATTCGTTGTAGACCTCTTCGGGAGTGAGTATCACCACATCCATATTGTCTTGGTCGGAGTGCAACTGAGCCAATCGGCGGGCTTGTGTGAGAAATGCGCTCGGGGAGATAATCACCAGGTCGGGGGTGGCCATGGCGTGGATATCCTGATTCGACACCGAGCCGAGGTTGCTCACACCGTCGGTCACTTCGGCGGGTGTAAAGGCCACATATTGGCGCGCACCGGCCACTGCGTTGAATTTAAGAGTGGTGCCGCTGAGCGTAGCCTCCACTTTAGCGGGGTTGGCGGGGTTGGTCACATCCCAGACTTGAGTCGTGGAGTTGCAGCCGGAAATCTGAAGCTCGGTGGGGCCACCTTCAGAGCCTACAAAGCTGAAATTCAGCGAGCCGGATGAGAGGGCCAGTGAGCGCTGATACACCAAACGGATATAGTCTAAGCGCGACATATATATCACCGATGCACCGGAGTTGGAATAGTCTATTCTGAGTTCCAGTTTGTCGGCGCCGTCGTCGGGGATAGTGTAAGGGAAGGCGGCCAGGCGCATATAGGTCTCGGTATAGCCACTTGTGAGGCCTGCCAGGGTGCAGTCTTCAAGGGCCACACCATTGGCTGTGAGGCTGAATTTGTTGGTGCCTTTTGCGCTTTTGGCAGCCAGCTGTATGGTCATATCAATGTCGCCCTCCACACGGCCTGGGAGGTCGAACATGAAGGTCTGCGAGGTCTTACTTCTGAAATCTTCGCCGAGAAGCATACGGCCGGTGTTGCCGGCGGCCTCAAGTTCTTTTTCGTGGATTAGGCAGGCCGGGAAGGAGGTCACGGTGCGCACGGCAGCGCCTTGCGGCAGCACTGCCACCGGCTGTGTGTAAGTGTCGGCCTGACGATCGGAGAGGAAATAGCAACTCTCTGTGGCATAAGGGTTTTGAGAGTGAGTATATTCGCCGGAAGCCGAGAAGTTGACAGCCACGGTGCCAACACCATAGAACACTATGCCGGCATCGGTGTGCACGGCGGGGAGCTGCGGAAGGTCGTCCACTTGATCTGCGGTGAGATTCTCGCTTATCACCCTACCGCCGTAGCCATAGACATTCACCTTGGAGGGGTCGCTGAAACCCATGGTCTTAAGCTGTGCATTGGTCACCAGATGCATACCGCTGTCGGCCACTTTGATTTTCACCCACTTGCCCTGCGCCAATTGCGATGAAAGGGCATAATGGCTCACATCGAGCGCAGAAATATCGACAGGGGTAAATGCCACAGAAGAGGCCAAAAGCAGTGCCGCCGGCACCCCTTTTACGATCACTTTTAAGGCTCTATGTATGTAGTTTGACACCATTCTTGATGTTGAAGATTCTTATTTATAACTTGCAAATATAGGCTTTTTGAATCAAGCCCACAAGTGCGGATTCTAAATTTTTGTTAACGAGCGGCAGCCTTGCCGCTGCTTGGGTCCGACCGGATCATTGAGCAAACAGCTCGTCGGAGGGGAATAGCGCCGTGGGCAATGTATCGGGAGCGGCTGTAGAGTCGGGAGTCTGCATAAGCTTCAGGTATGCGTCCCACTCCTGACGCGAGCCGTTGAAAAGGTTCAGGTCCACTTCGCCCGGCACACCGTTCACTTTGCCGGAATGGCTGTATTGCCAGAAGCGCCACTCGGCGTCGATAGGCTCATCGCTGAAGGAGCATATCCAGAGGGTGTAGCCCACATAATCGCGGCGCAGGAAGCGGTTGTAGCCATCCTTGTTAGTATAGAACATCACTGTGAGTCCGCGCAGATTGAGATAGTCAATCATGTCGCTGAGGTTGGACAAGATTGTGTCGGTGTCGCCCTCCACGGGGTTGCCCTCATCTTCGAGGTCTATCACCACGCCGAGCACCGGCACACGGCCTTTTAGGGCGCCGTAAAGGTTCATGGCTTGAGCCAGGCCGTCGCGGTCATAGCGGAAGAAGTGGTAGACGCCCACCGGCAGACCGGCAGCTTGCGCGCGGTCGTAGTTGTCAATGAAACTTTTGTCGCGGAAGTCGGTGCCTTCGCTGGCTTTCATAAACACAAAGTCAATACCGGAGGCTTTGAGCTTCTCGAAATCCACCTTGCCGTTGTGGGCCGAGATATCCACACCCTTCACCTCGTAGCCGGAGATGTCGGGCATACGTTTATATTCTCTGCGATACTCCCAGGCTCGCGTTCCGGCATAGATTAGGCCCGACAGCACCACTACAAAGAGTGCTGCCACGATATAATCTTGCGGACGGCGAGGAAGTTTACGCATCACTTTTTCTATTTAAAGTTCATAATTGCAGGCAGCTGAGCCGGG
>CAYVAK010000145.1:0-1256 GCA_964448425.1 uncultured Sangeribacter sp. | reverse complement strand
GCAGCTGAGCCGGGAGGCTAATCCTTGTAGATCAGCACCGAGGCGTAGGCGGCTATGCCCTCGCCTCTGCCGGTGAAGCCAAGCTTCTCGGTGGTGGTGGCTTTCACTGAGATGTCGGCCACATCTACATTTAAAATTTGCGCCAACACCTGCTGCATCTGCCCTATGAAGGGGCTGAGCTTGGGGCGCTCGGCGCATATTGTGAGGTCGGCATTGCCAAGTTTCCAGCCTTGCGAGGCGAGCAGCGAGGCCACCTCAGAGAGCAATATTTTGGAGTCAATACCGCTATATTGTGGGTCGGTGTCGGGGAAATGGTAGCCTATGTCGCGCAGAGCGGCGGCACCAAGCATTGCATCGCAGAGGGCATGAATAGCCACATCGGCGTCGCTATGGCCCAAGAGGCCCAAATCATAGTCTATCTGCACACCGCACAGCCACAACTGGCGTCCCTGCACAAGGCGGTGAACATCAAAGCCGAATCCGGTGCGTATTTGTGGTTTTCCCATATTGCTGTTGTTTATGGGGGTTAGTGTAATTATTTTTTGCGCTTACCCACCAAGTCGCGCAAACCATCCATATCAAATGAGAGGGTGAAACGCAAGGTCTGGTCGAGAGGTGAGCTCTGAGCGGTGGCTATCATATATGAGGCGTCCAGGCGCACCACATTGAGTGAGAAGCCGGCGCCGATGCCGAAATATGAACGGCCACCTTTGTTGGCATTCTCATAGTAGTAGCCCAGGCGGGCAAAAAATTGCTGATTATAAGCATATTCGGCACCTATCGACCAGTTGATTTCCTGGAGCTCCTCCTTCAGACCGCCGGGGGCATCGCTGAAGCTCTTGAAGATACCGGTGATGGGCGACATATTCTCCCACTCGTCCAAGTCTTTCTCATACTCCTCTTGGCCCTCGATGGTGTCCATATCGTAGTCCTTGGTGCGGGGCTTTGTGGGCACAAGCAGTTTGTTGACGTCAAGACCGAAGGCGAGGGTCTGATAATCGGCCAGGGGGAACATGAAGTTGGCACCCAGGCGCAGGTTGGTGGGCAGGAAGGCATTGTCGGTGCCATGGTTGTAGCTCACCTTCGTACCGATGTTCGAGATGTTGAAACCCCAAGCAAACTGACACTCATTGCGGCCAATCATGGGGTAAGTGACAAAGTAACCGGAGATGTCGGCGGCAAAGGCCGAGGCGGCGGTGGTTTGCTCACCACTGTAAGCATCGTTGTAAGAGAGGTCGGAGAGGATATATCGGAGC
>CAYVAK010000144.1:0-4269 GCA_964448425.1 uncultured Sangeribacter sp. | reverse complement strand
CACGGCATTGCGCTCAATGTGGCGCAAGAATCTCAGACCCAGGCCTTTGCCCTCGCTGGCGCCCTCAATAATGCCTGGAATATCGGCCATTACAAACGACTTGTCGCCGCGATAGCTCACAATGCCCAGGCTCGGCTCCATGGTGGTGAACGGATAGTCGGCTATCTTGGGGCGGGCTGCCGAGATTGCCGACAGCAGGGTAGACTTGCCGGCATTAGGGAAACCCACAAGGCCCACATCGCCAAGGAGCTTCAGCTCCAGAATCACACTACGCTCCAGGGCCGGCTGTCCGGGCTGGGCATAGCGGGGAGCGCGATTAGTGGCAGTGGCAAAATGCCAGTTGCCAAGGCCGCCCTTGCCGCCACGCAGCAGCTTAATCTCTTGGCCGTCTTCGGTGATTTCGCAGAGGAATTCACCCGATTCGGCATCGAATACGGTTGTCCCGATTGGCACTTCTATTATCTGGTCGTCGCCATCCTTGCCAAAGGAGCGGCCGGCGCCGCCACTCTGCCCGTTGCCGGCAAAGATGTGACGCTTGTAGCGCAGGGGCAGAAGGGTCCACATATGTCGGTTAGCGCGCAAAATTATATGGCCGCCACGTCCGCCATCGCCACCATCCGGCCCTCCTTTGGGCACATATTTGGCTCTGTGGAAATGACGCGAACCGGCACCGCCCTTTCCGGAGCGGCAAAGTATTTTTACATAGTCTATAAAATTGGATTCCATATCTTAAGGAGTGCTCTAATATTGTGTGTCTGTGACTGTTATCAAAAGCTCTGCGGCTGTTGCCTGAAGCCCTGCGGTTGTTATCGAAGCTCTGCGGCTGTTATCTAAAGCGATTGCTGCGGTTCATCACCTCGCAGGCATAGCGATAGTCGTCGGGCGAACCGATGTCTGTCCAACTACCATCTATGGGGTAGTAGGTCACCTTGGCGCCTTCGGCTATCAGTTGCTCTATGAAGTCGGGCGCATCAAGGCGCTCTCCCTTCACTATTTTAGCCACTACATCGCGGCTTAATATATAAACACCGGCATTAGCAAAATAGTTGAAAGTGGGCTTCTCTTCCAGGCCCTTGACACTGTCGCCCTCGGTGCGCATAATGGCATAAGGCACACTCACCGTGTAAGGCACGGCCGCAATGGTGATGGCAGCGCCGCTATTGATGTGCTGCTTAAACATGGCCTCAAAATCGATGCCGGTGAGTAGGTCGGAATTCATCACAATAAGATTGTCGTGGGCAAGGGCGTCGACATAAGCCAGCGAGCCGAAGGTGCCGAGAGGTGCCGGCTCCTCTATGCAGCGCACCCTCACTCCCGCCACCGGCTCCGAGAAATGCTCCTGCAATTTCTCCTTAAGGTAATTGACTGTGGCAAAGACGTTTGAGATGCCAAAGGAAGCAAACGCCTCCACATTATAGTCTATAATGGCCTTGCCGCCCACAGGGAGCAGCGGCTTGGGAGTGGTGAGAGTGAGCGGACGCAGGCGCTCGCCTCTGCCGCCGGCCATCAGCACAGCGTCGAGCGGCAGCAGTGAACGCACCTTGCGCAGATTCACCACTCGCTCTATGCGGTCGGCTGCATCTAAAATCGGGAGCAGCTTCACTCCTCTTGAGCGCGCCTTATCGAGCACCTCAAGGGTGTTGTCGGCACTACGTATGGCCAGAAAGTCGGAACGCATGAGCCGCTCTATTTTCTCGCTCAAAGCCACTCCGGCTATTAAGCCTCTACGTATATCGCCATCGGTGAGGGTGCCGCACATTGAGCCGGCATTATTCACCACAAAAAGCGTCATCGCATCGCCCGAAAGATTGTTGATCTTCACCAAGGCTTCGCTCACTGTGGCCCCACAATTTATTATATGAGTGTCAATTATTGCCTTATCCATAGTTCAAAATTACAAATAATTCGCCAAGCCACCAAATTGTGGTGACGTATATATTGCGAAATCTGAGCAAATGTTAAAAATTCAACTTTTCGATAATAAATATTGAATTTGTTAAAAATATTTCGTACCTTTGCCATAGTTATTTACACATCAGGGAGAACGACACCTCACTTCGACTTAACTCGCAAATAGTCCGCCCGAAAGCAGCTCTAATATCGCCTATTTCAACACATCAGCTTCGGGTGCTATCACACACCAGCGCCACAAACTCTCTTTAACAGTAGATAGCCACAACTATATGGCCAACCAATTATTAGAAACAATCAGGCATCACGCTCGCCAATATCAGAGCCGAAAAATGTATCGGTTCCTCAACAAAGACGGCGAGTGGGTGGAGACTTCATGGGAAAGATTTAAAGAGAAAAGCGAGCAAACCGGATTAGGATTTGCCAAACTCGGAGTCAAAGAGGGCGACAAAATTCTGGTCTTGGCCGGCAACTGCCCGCAAGCCTTAGGCATCGACTACGCCGCCTATATGAATCGAGCCGTCACTGTGCCGCTAATGCTCAACATCAGCACCGAAAATCTTAAAAATGTTTTGGTACAAACCAAACCGGCAGTGGTGATTTTTGAAGACGCCCGGCAGTGGCCCGCTGTGAAAGAAGCGCTGGAAGCCGTGCCATCACTTCACCCTCTGAAAATTCTCTCAATAGAGACCGACGGTGTGCAGGAAGCCAACCGCGACGACGTGATCTGGCTCGACGACCTCATAGATGTGCCCTATTCCCCGGAGATACGCGCACTGGTGGACAGCCGCACCGAAGCCGGCACCCCCGACGACGAAGCGATGATAATCTTCACCTCCGGCACCCAAAGTCGTTTCCGCGGAGTGGTGATATGCCACAAGCAGTTTAACGCCTGCGTGGAGATGTACGACCACCGCCTAAGCTATCTCAAAGATGACACCGTGTCGCTCTCGGCACTCCCCCTCAGCCACATTTTTGAAAGAACATGGAGCTACTTCTGCTTCTACAAAGGAGTGTTTGTGGGCTTCTGCAAAGACCTGAAAGATATCCACAAGGTAATCAGCGAAGTAGACCCCAATGTGATGTGCTGCGTGCCACACTTCTGGGAGGAAATCTACAAAGATTGCCTGAAATATATCAACTCCCTTAGCTGGGCCAAGCGCCAAATGGTGTCGCGAGCACTCTTCATCGGCAAAGTACGCAACCTGCACTACAAGCGCCTCGGACTGAAAGTGCCCAAGCTTCTGGAAAGCGAATACCAGCTCTGGAATCGCAAGCTCTTCTCCAAGCTCCGCAAGGCCATAGGCATTACTCGGCCAATAGTGTTCCCAACAGCTGCCGCCACCCTCAACGAGCAAATACTCATCTTCTTCCGCAAATGCGGCTTCAATATAGCTCTGGGCTACGGCCTTACCGAAGCCACAGCCACCGTGGCTGCATTCCCCGAAGTGGGCTACAATGTGGGCACTGTGGGCAAAGCTCTCAAAAACACCGAGCTCAAAATCTCAAACATTGGAGAGATCCTAATCAAGAGCCCCACAATAATGAAAGGCTACTTCAACGACCCGGAAGCTACCCGTAAAATCATCGACTCCGATGGCTTCCTACACACCGGCGACCGCGGATACCTAACCCCTACCGGCGACCTGGTGCTCTCCGGCAGAATAAAAGACATGTATCGCACCTCAGAAGGCGACTGGTTCTCCCCGCAACAGATTGAGACCGTAATGCTCCAAAACTGCTACATAGAGCAGATTGCAGTGGTGGGCGACAACAAAGAATACCTCATAGCACTCATCTACCCGGCCCTCGCCGCCTTGAGAGAGACTGTGAAATCGCGCGGATACATATTCCCCGGCGACGCCGAGCTGCTGCGCAGTGCCGAAGCCAAACAGCTTATACGAGAAGAAATCTCAAAAATTGAGACCGCCATAGGCAGCAGCTTCCGCATCCACAACATAGCCATCATCACACAGCCTTTCACCCCCGAAAACGGCGAGCTCACAGCCACCGGCAAACTGCGTCGCAACATCATCATGGCGCACTACGAGCGCACCATCGACTCCCTCTACCCCGCCGACGAAAGCTCATTCACAGCCCTCAGCTCTCCACACCGCAAAAAATAACAAACTGCGCCGCCGCCCTCATTCAAACCGTATCCCGCTTCATCATCGGCCCCCTCACCGCCGATAGTGACCCCCGACAGCAGCACCTTCCCGAACGGTTTCGTCACCCCCTCCAGTCCGAACGTAGTAGGCTGTGGATTTAGGGTACATGGTAAATCCATATTTTCGGCCGGTCATCTGCTCATTAAGTTTGTCAATTCCGACTAATGCAAAAATTACCCCCTAAATTTTG
>CAYVAK010000143.1:0-4486 GCA_964448425.1 uncultured Sangeribacter sp. | reverse complement strand
CCTCTTCCACTGAGATTAATCTGCCTTACATCACTGCTACCGCTTCAGGCCCCAAGCACCTTGTAAAGACACTTACACGTGCTAAATTTGAGCAACTGGCAGAGCGCCTTATCGACGCTGTAGCTGCTCCTTGCCTCAAAGCCCTTCAGGATGCAGGCAAATCAGCTTCACAAATCGACGAAGTAATCCTCGTGGGTGGTTCAACCCGTATCCCCGCCATCCAAGATAAAGTGAAATCAATCTTCGGCAAAGAACCCAATAAGAGCGTTAACCCCGACGAAGTAGTGGCAATCGGTGCTTCAATTCAGGGCGGTGTGCTCGCCGGCGATGTTAAAGATATTCTTCTGCTCGATGTAGTTCCCCTCTCAATCGGTGTTGAGACTCTCGGCGGCGTGATGACAAAGATGATTGAGGCTAACACCACAATCCCTACCCGCAAGAGCGAAACATTCTCAACAGCTGTCGACAATCAGCCTGAGGTGACTGTAAGAGTGCTCCAAGGTGAGCGTTCAAGAGCCGCCGACGATAAGCTCCTTGGCGAGTTCAACCTCACCGGCATTGCTCCCGCTCCCCGTGGTGTGCCGCAAATCGAAGTTACATTTGAGGTAGATGCCAACGGTATCCTCAATGTGAACGCCAAAGATAAAGCCACCGGCAAGGAACAAAGCATCCGCATCGAAGCTTCAAGCGGTCTTAGCGATGAAGAAATCAAGCGTATGCAGCGCGAAGCTAAGGAGAACGAGGATGCCGACCGCAAATTCAAAGAGCGTGCCGACAAGCTCAACCATGCCGACGCAATGATTTTCCAGACCGAGAAGCAACTCAAAGAGCTCGGCGATAAGATACCGGCCGACAAGAAAGCTCCCGTAGAGGCTGCGCTTGAGAAACTGCGTGCCGCTCACAAAGAGCAGAACATCGAGGCTATCGATGCTGCCGAGAAGGAGCTCAACGACAGCTTCCAGGCTGCTGCTCAAGACATCTATAATGCTCAGAATGCTGCCGGCGCCCAGCCTAATCCCGGCGCAGCAGGTCCTGCCAATCCTTCAAACGGTGGCGACCATGTGCAAGATGTAGATTTCGAAGAAGTTAAGTAATCAGTCTCATACACAATAAAAAAGGAGGCTGCCCCATTTCGCTGTGGGCAGCCTCCTTTTTTATTTTATCGGATGGTGGCGGGGGGCTATCGGTTTTTGAAGGCGCGGATGCGTGTCTTCATGTTTTCGCGTAGTTGCTCGCTATACACCCACGGCTCAATGCCGTGGTAGTCGCCCACATTCAGCACATTGAGAATGTTGGGCAGATAGCTGCCGTCGAAGCCTTGCAGCACCAGCACTTTATAGTCGGTGTCCAGGGTTACGGTGATGGTGTCGTTGAGCACTGCCGGAGTGGCGTCGGTGCGCCAGTTCACCGGGTTGATACACATCACGTTGGGCTCGCTAACCACCGGCTTTACATACTTCACATCGGAGACGGAATTATAGCATATGGTCACCCCGGTGTCGTCGGCTCCGGTGGCCGCCTTAATCCAAGGCGCCGCTTCGGCATCGTCGGGAGTCACCTTATAGCCAAGCACATAGGCAGCAATCATGCGGTCTCTCACCTCCGGCTCCATTATCTTCATGAGCTCAACCACCGACTTTCCGCCTTGGCTGAATCCGGCTATGATGAAGGGGCGGGAGTTGTTGTAGTGGTCCAAGAAATAGGTGAACGCGTTTTTGACGTCGACAAACGACACATCGTGGTAGCGCCGATTAATGGTGTCTTCGTTGAGCGTGGCCCAGGAGTCCAGAGTGATGTGCCGGTAGTAGGGCGAATAGAAATTGTTGCCATCGGCCATGTACTCAGCCACATTGGTCATTTCAATATTCATGTCGGCGAGGTGGGTCGGATTGTTGATGTCGGCGTAGTGCGACACGATGCTGTCGGAAGTGTACCAGTCGAACTCCCAAGTGGAGGGGATGTAAAACACGTCGGCGCCTTCGCCGCGGTCGTTTTGCTCAATGTGCCACATTGCCGCATCGGCGTAAGAAGGACACTCCGGAACAAATTCTCGTTGTTCCGGAGTGGCAATAATGTCGCTTGAGCAGGCCACCAACGCTGTCATTAGTGACAGCGCTGACAGATAAAATGCCTGTTGCTTCATGCTTATGTGTTAAGTGTTTAAATTTCAGATTATTTTGACACGGTGTAGGTGTCGGTGTAGATGGTGTGGGCGGATGTGAGGCCGCTGCCGCCGTAGTTGTGGGCCGGGCTTGTGCTGTTGTCGTAGAGCTTGGAGGTCATAGTGCCGGTAGCAGTGGTCGTATAGACGCGCATATAGCAGGCGGCCGAGAAGCGATACGACTCGTTGTCGGAGAATGTAAGGCCTGCTTTCGGGGTCGCTTCCACCTTGATGTTGAAAGTGGTGCCTGCCTCGGCGGTCTTTACAAATTCGTCGTAGGTCCAATTGGCAGTAGCGGTGTAGGTGTTGCTATTGCCTCTGACATCGGTAAATGTGATGTTGATATCAAAGTATTGATACCAAGTGTTGGAGAGTTCCATGCCATAGGTTACTCTGGTGTAATTGTCGGTAGAGCCGGTGGGGTCGTCGGGCTCATCATCGCCGCAACCGGTAAATGAGAAGCAGAGCACGAAGCCCAAAAGGATGGCTAAAATTTTAAATGATTTAATAGCTTTCATACTTAGAGTGTGTTATGTTAATAGATAAATATTGCCGTAAAATTACAAAATAATTTGCAGCCGTAGGCCCTATGCCACCGAAAAATTCCTTTATAGTCGATATAACCGGGAGCCGAGAGAGTTCCCGTTAAGCTTGCTGCCAAGCATTGATGTTGCGCGTTTCGGTTGAGAAATTGATGCCGAGCCTTATCACTTCTCGACTGTCAGCGAGGTAGGGCGAAGCATAGCCTTTATCGGCTATCTGCTTGAGTGCAGTCTCCGGTGTGGAGTCAATTCTTATTTCTACCACATATATATATTTCGGAGTCTTGATTACTACATCGGTTGCGCCTATGGCATTGCGCACTTCGGCATATACCTCGCTGTGCAACATTCGGAAGAAGAAGTAGAATATTATGTGATAGTGGGCTTCCGTTTTCTCAGCGTCGGCCAGTATTTCCTTATCACCTTTCATAAAGGGGATGGAGGCCAACATCGATTGCAGCAATTGCATAGCAGCTGTGACGTCGCCTTTGCGGAATGCGGCAGAGGCGCGAACTACGGTGCTTTCGGTGGCATCGGTATTGACGTCGGCGTAGAGCGGTAGCAGATTTGGCAACAGACCGACTCGCACTTCCGTGTTGGGGATGCCGAGGGTGTAGAGCGATGTCTCTCGGTCGAAATCTTTGATGGTTAGGTAGCCTGCCTGATAGAGCAAGGGGAGTGGGTCGTGTTGCGATTCGATGGGCAATTCGAGCACTCGAGATGTGACGGGCAGTGTGTGCTCCAAATCTTGTGGATTGAATTCTCCTTTCTGTTTGTATTTGCGAAGCATCTCAACCAGTGAGTGAGGCGTGGCGCTGGCAAACCAATAGTTGCCCAATTCGTTGTTTTTGAATGCGTTGAGCAGGCTGAAAGGGTTTAATAGTCCTTCAGAATTCTTGCAAAAGCGATAGCCGTCGTATGTGTCTTTGAGGCGTGCCACCATTTCGAGGGCTGTGCATTCATATTGCTCGGCCAACGTCTGAATGCCGTAGCTGAAGTTGTGGAGCATTTCTTGCTCGGTGATACCGCATATTGAGGCGAAATCGTTTGTGTGCGATATGTTCTCAATGTTGTTGACTTCGCTAAACATGCCGAGTTGAGAGAATCGGCTGATGCCGGTTAGGAACACGAAGCGGAGTGAGTCGTCGCAGGCTTTGAGCGGCGAATAAAATTGGCGCAATAAGTTGCGAACTTCATCCCATTTGTCGTCCTTGTGCATCACCTCCAGTAGGGGCGCATCGTATTCATCAATCAGCACTACTACATCTTTGCCGGTTGCTGCTTTAGCCCGGTGAATTAAATCGACCATTCTGCGACTCAAAAAAGTTGCATCGTTATTTCGACCATATATTTCTTCGTATTTACAAATTTGGCCGGAGATGTCATTTTCTACGTCGTTTATATTCTCGCTTTTAGCGGTGCTGAGGTCGAAGCGCAGCACGGGATAGGCGGTCCAATCAGCTTCAAGCTCCTCTATTGCCAAATCGGTGAATAGCTCCTTGTGCCCTTCAAAATAATGTTGCAGTGTGCTGGTCAACAGAGTTTTACCGAATCGGCGCGGGCGACTGAGGAACACAAACTTATAGTTGTGAGTCAGCTTGTAGACCAGGTCGGTTTTGTCTACATAGACAGCGTTGCGTTTGCGGAGCTCGGCGAAGTTCTGCAATCCCACCGGGTAGAAAGGTTGAGTATTCATCGTTTATTGCTTACGGGAGAATTATTTTTGCAAATATAACACAACTTGTGCAGATTTCCAAACAATTATCTGTGGTTCCAGTCACAT
>CAYVAK010000142.1:0-4513 GCA_964448425.1 uncultured Sangeribacter sp. | reverse complement strand
GCGATGGCAACGTGTTGCCGTTTAAGGTTGATTATATCAGCACGATGCATGAGCAGGAAGAGATAAAAGATGAAAAGGTTTCGAGCATCGACCGCGAAAAGGCTCTCGAGGCGCCTCAGCGCATCGAGCTTATCACTAAATACATCCTGGAGCACTTCGACCAAAAGACAAAGCGCAACACTCGCTACTACGACTTCTCCAAGCTGACCAACATCAAGGAGGTTGCAACAGCTAAGGATCGCAATGATGCCCGGGAGGTGAAGGTAAAAACTCGGTTGCAGGGTTTCAACTCAATTCTGGCCGTGCAGTCCATACCTTTTGCCAAGCTCTACTATCTGGAGCTCAAAAGGCAAATGGAGCTTCTGCCGCCCGACAAACGCCTGAAAATTGCCACCATTTACAGCTATGCGGCCAACGAGGATATTGAGAATGGCAGCGGTGTGCCCGACGATGAAGACAACGAATCGACAGACCGACTCGATGCCTCAAGTCGTGATTTCCTGGAGTCGGCCATCGAAGACTATAACGCAATGTTCGGCACAAGCTACGACACAAGTGCCGAGAAATTCCAGAACTACTATAAGGACCTCTCGCTCCGCATGAAAAACCGCGAAATTGACATCCTTATTGTGGTGAATATGTTCCTCACCGGATTCGATGCAACCACGCTCAACACGCTGTGGGTGGACAAGAACCTGAAGATGCACGGCCTGCTGCAAGCCTACTCGCGAACAAACCGAATACTTAACTCCATCAAGACGTTCGGCAATATTGTCTGCTTCCGCAACCTCGAACCGGCCACCAACGCTTGCTTGCAGCTGTTTGGCAACAAGGATGCCGGAGGCTTAATCCTGCTTAAATCGTTTGAAGACTACTACGAAGGCTACACCGACGATAAAGGGAAAGAGCATCCGGGCTACACAACTCTCATAGAGCAGTTGTTAGACAAATTCCCGCCGGATGAGGCAATCACGGGTGAGCAGGCACAAAAAGAGTTTGTGCGCCTATTCGGCACTATCCTGCGAGCCCTCAACATCCTGACCACATTCGACCAATTCCAAGGACAGGAAATCATTACTCACGACCAACTGCTCGACTACAAGAGCATCTACCTGAATATCTACGATAGCATCCGACCAAAACCGGGCGACTCAACTATAATTAATGATGATATAGTGTTTGAGATGGAGCTGGTTAAGTCGGTAGAAATCAATATCGACTACATCCTGTTCTTGGTAGGCCAACTCTCGGGCGACGAGGAGAAAGATAGGGAGATAGTGCTCAGAGTGCGCAAATCAGTCGATTCATCGCCCGACCTGCGCAATAAAGCCGAGCTAATCAACTCATTTATTGCACAATACACCCCACAGCAAGAAGTGAGCGACGAATGGCAACGCTTTGTGAAAGAGAATCGGGAAAGGGAAATAGACCAAATCATTGAAAGCGAAGGCCTAAAGCCGGAACAAACTCGAGAGTTTGTGGCCCAAGCCTTCCGCGACGGCGAAGTGAAGGAGTCGGGCACGGCAATAGCCTCAATTCTGCCCCCGATATCGCCGTTTGCCAAAGGCAGTCAGCGCGAAATGAAAAAGGCACAAGTGATAGCCCGTCTGAAAACCTTCTTCGACAAATTTTTCGATATCTCAGGCGGCTTGTTCAGCAAATAAGCCGCCGGAATGCAATCGGTAACTTTGCACCGTAGCGTTGATTCGCCCCTGCGCGGACCGTTGATTCGTCCCCGAGCGGAGCGCAAACACAACAAGGAGACTGTGCCAATTTCGACACAGCCTCCTATCATTATGCTTTGGAATTTAAAATTACTCAGCAGCGGGAGCCTCGGCAGGGGCTTCGGTAGCAGGTGCTTCTGCTGCGGGAGCCTCGGGAGCAGCAGCAGCTTTTTTGCTGCGGCTACGGCGGGTGCGTGTGGCTTTTTTCTCTGTCTTTTCTTTGAGCATTGCCTCGTTGAAGTCTACGAGTTCAATGAAGCAAGTTTCAGCGTTGTCACCAAGACGGTGGCCGGTCTTGAGGATACGGGTGTATCCACCGGGACGGTCAGCGATCTTGTCGGCTACTACGCCGAAGAGCTCTTTGACAGCCTCTTTGTTTTGGAGGTATGAGAAGACGAGGCGACGGTTGGTCATGTCGTCTTTTTTAGCGCGGTTTATGAGGGGCTCTGCGAAGATGCGCAGTGCCTTAGCTTTAGCAACAGTGGTGAAGATTCTCTTGTGCATGATAAGAGAGATGGTCTGGTTCTTCAGCAGGGCGTCGCGATGGGCTTTTTTACGGCTAAGATGGTTGAATTTCTTATTGTGTCTCATCGGGTTTTAATCTTTGTCTAATTTATATTTTGATATATCCATGCCAAAGGAGAGGTTGAGGTTGGCGAGGAGTTCATCAAGCTCGGTGAGCGATTTTTTACCGAAGTTGCGGAATTTAAGCAGGTCGTTTTTGTTGAACACTACCAATTCGCCCAAGGTCTCTACTTCTGCGCTTTTGAGGCAGTTGAGGGCTCTTACCGAAAGATCCATGTCTACGAGTTTGCTCTTCAGCAGTTGACGCATGTGGAGCACTTCTTCATCAAATTCTTCGGTGTCTTGGGTTTCGGGGGTTTCGAGCGTGATTTTCTCGTCGCTGAACAGCATGAAGTGATAGATGAGGATTTTTGCAGCCTCCTTGAGTGCCTCCTGGGGCGCGATTGAGCCGTCGGTGGTCACTTCCAGGGTCAGTTTCTCATAGTCGGTTTTTTGCTCTACACGGTAGTTGTCTACTGTGTATTTTACATTCTTTATGGGAGTGTAAATTGAGTCGATTGCTATGACGTTGACGTCGTCGGCTCCGAGCAATTCTCTGTTCTCGTCGGCGGGGACCCAGCCACGTCCTTTGTTGACTGTGAATTCCATGTCGAAGCCGTAGGTGGGGTCGAGATGGCAAATTTCTAAGTCGGGATTGAGAACCTCAAATCCTGTGAGAACTTTTCCCAGGTCGGCAGCTTTAAACACATCTTGTCCCGACACTTTGACAGTTGCTTTCTCTGTATCGGTGTCCTCTACAGTCTGCTTAAATCTCACTTTCTTGAGATTGAGGATGATGTTTGTGACATCCTCTTTCACTCCGGGTATGGTGCCCAGCTCGTGAGTGACTCCGTCGATGCGGATGGAGCAGATTGCGAAGCCTCCCAATGATGAAAGAAGTATGCGACGCAACGCATTGCCCACTGTCTGACCGTAACCGGGTTCGAGGGGTCGGAACTCAAATTTGCCAAATGAGTTGTTGCCTTCCAACATGATTACCTTGTCAGGTTTCTGAAATGCTAAAATAGCCATGGGTCTGGATTATTTATTATTTAGAATATAACTCAACTATCAACTGCTCCTTTATGCTCTCGGGGATGTCTTCTCTCTGGGGCACGTGAAGGTATTTACCACCTTTGATGCTCTCATCCCATTCGATCCAAGGATATTTGCTATGATTGAAGCCCGCGAGGTTGTCGGCGATTACTTCAAGTGATTTAGATTTTTCACGTACTGCGACGATGTCGCCGGGTTTTACGTGGTATGAAGCGATGTTGACTACGCTTCCGTTCACTGTGATGTGCTTGTGAAGCACGATCTGGCGTGCAGCGGGACGTGTGGGGGCGATGCCCAGACGATATACTACGTTGTCCAGACGGCTTTCGAGAAGCTGGAGGAGGACTTCACCGGTTACACCTTTTGTGCGTGCGGCTTTGTCGAAGAGATTGCGGAACTGGCGTTCCAAAACACCATAGGTGTATTTCGCTTTTTGTTTCTCACGCAATTGGGTGCCATACTCACTGGTTTTGCGACGACGGTTGTTGCCGTGCTGACCCGGTGGATAGTTCTTCTTTGACAATACTTTATCCTCGCCGAAGATGGGCTCGCCGAATTTACGTGCGATTTTTGATTTTGGGCCTGTGTATCTTGCCATTTTGTTTTGCTTTGTTGAGCTACCTCTCGCCCGCTCTCTGTGGGGGCGAGAGTGTGAAGCTCATTTGTAAATTAAAGTCTTGCGTGTCGAGCAACTTAGCGCAGCCGCGACTGCCGAGAGTAAGGTGTTGAAGGCAGTCTATTCGCATCGTCGCTCCTTGGTTGTTTCTATCTTAGGATGTCGCTCGCTTCTGTTGTTGCTCCGGCGGCATTAGGCTCGCTTCTCCCTGAAAAGGGGTGGCTCTCTAAAGGTGCGCCATGGCCGAGCGGGCGGCGTGGTGGAATCATCTCTCTGTGACGCCTGTGGAGCTTTATATTATACTCTACGACGTTTGGGAGGACGGCAACCGTTGTGGGGCAGCGGTGTTACATCTACGATTTCTACTACTTCGATGCCGGCTCCGTGGATGGTGCGGATTGCTGATTCACGGCCGTTGCCGGGACCTTTTACATAGGCTTTTACCTTGCGAAGACCGAGGTCAAAGGCTGTCTTGGCGCAGTCTTGCGCTGCCATTTGAGCTGCGTCGGGGGTGTTTTCTTATGTACTGTTCGTGCCGCCGAATCCGAATGAA
>CAYVAK010000141.1:0-4648 GCA_964448425.1 uncultured Sangeribacter sp. | reverse complement strand
TAATGTTTATGAAGTTTATATTTTGCTTTATATTGTGTTTATATTGCTTGGTGAGGCTTGTAAGTGGTGGTAAATTTGCAGTGTCGAAAGGAACACAGTTCTGAGTAGGCCCCGAATTTGATAAGCTTAAATTCTAAATATAGCAGTTTCCTAGAAAATAAATATTGGTATTTAGGATATGTAAATAAATCGTTTATGTTAGGTTTGTAGAAATTTTTTAATGTATAGCGCAAATTTCTTGTGAAAGAGATTTGCGTTTTCTTTTTGTGTTCGGTTGGAGACACCATAAAAATAGGCTGCGCCATGGTTGAATTATGGCGCAGCCTATTATGCTATTTCAGCTTTAGCTGATGTTGGTCTTAGATGGATAGGCGACGAAGTGTCTCAACGAGTTCGGGATTGATGGGCTTGTCGTTTTTGATTGCTTTTGTGAAGGGGATGTAGACAATTTCATCGTTCTTGACGCCGATCATCACGTTGCGCTGGTCGTCGAGCAGAGCATCGACGGCTGCTGCACCCATGCGGGAGGCGAGGATGCGGTCGATTGCTGTTGGGCTGCCGCCACGCTGGAGGTGACCGAGGATGGTGACGCGGACATCGTATTCGGGATACTCTTCTTCCATACGTTTAGCGAGGCCCATGGCACCGCCGGTGATGGGGCTTTCTGCCACCAGTACGATAGATGAGTTTTTGGATTTTCTGAAACCTGCTTTGATGAGGTCGGCAAGTTGGTCGGTCTGAGTAGAAATCTCAGGGATGATAGCAGCTTCAGCACCGGAGGCAATAGCGCCGTTGAGAGCCAGGAAGCCGGCGTCGCGACCCATGACTTCGATGAAGAATAGGCGCTCGTGGCTGGTGGCGGTGTCGCGGATTTTATCCACGCATTCCATGATGGTGTTGAGGGCTGTGTCGTAGCCTATTGTGGCATCGGTGCCATAGAGGTCGTTGTCGATAGTTCCGGGCAGACCTACAATAGGGAATGAGAATTCGTTGCCGAAGATGCGTGCACCGGTGAGTGAGCCGTCGCCGCCGATCACCACCAGGGCGTCGATTTCGTGGCGTTTGAGCACATCGTAGGCGCATTGACGGCCTTCGGGTGTTTGGAACTCTTTGCAACGGGCGGTTTTGAGGATTGTGCCGCCGCGTTGGATAATGTTAGAAACGTTTTGAGTGGAAAATTCCTCGATTTCATCGGTAATTAGACCTTTGTAACCTCTATAGATGCCAAAGACTTTGAAGCCGGCGTAGATAGCCGAGCGTGTCACGGCACGGATAGCTGCATTCATGCCGGGCGCATCTCCACCGGAGGTGAGGATACCTATTGACTTTATTTTCGCCATAATTGTGATTTTTGGTCGGAGTTATTAAGTCGGGTTCTCTTTATTAGCGGAACCTTGCTGAATCTCTATGTGAAATTGAAACAATTTCTGCAATGCAAAGTTAATTATTAAGGTGGAAATTTACAAGCGTCGGTTTTAATTTATTTGCTTTTTGTGTGATATTTCAGCTATTTATGGCAATAATTCCGACATAAATCGGAGCAGGCAGAGGGGAGTGCGCTTTCTGTCGGCCGTCTCTTTGCCTGCGCAGTGGGAGTGTGCGAATTACGGCCCGGCGGTGAGGAGAATCTCGGGGAAACAGTGGACGAATGCCGGCTGAGCAGTGGTGGGGTAGCGTTGGCCGGTGGCTTGGAAGTGCCTGCAATGCGAAGGAGTGTAGGTTCAAGAACGAAGAGTAGATTCAAGAACGAAGTGCGAAGGAGTGGTGTCGGAGGCGCTAAGTGTCAGAAATTTTGATTAATTTTGCAGATTGAAAAGCATATCTATTGATGATTAGAAAATATCAGAATATCGTATTTGACCTTGGCGGTGTAGTCTTGGATCTAAATAGAGATAAGTGTGTGGCCGAGCTTGAAAAATTGGGGCTTGTGAATGCCGCTTCACTGCTTGATTTATATTGCCAACAGGGCGATTTCCTGGCTCTGGAGCGCGGCGAAATCACTGCTGCTCAATTTTTTGACCATCTTCGTGCCATGTCGATCAACAAGGCTGTGAGTGATGCTGAACTTGAGCGAGCTGTCAACTCCTTCATTGTGGCTCTGCCGCCGGAGCGTCTGCGCGCCATAAGGCGTCTGCGCGAGTTGGGTAAGCGCACATATGTGCTTTCCAACACTAATGCGATAATGTTTCATTCGGTGATAGATCGCTTTTTCCGTCAGGAGGGCTTGGCTATTCAAGACTATTTCGACGGTATTGTGGTTTCGTTTGCCGAGCGAGCTTGCAAACCTGACGACAAGATTTTTCAAAATCTTCTGCGCCGCTATTCGCTCTGTGGAGCGGAAACCCTTTTCCTCGACGACTCACAGGCTAACTGCCGGGCGGCTCGCAAAAACGGTATCGACGCAGCATTTGTGCCGGAAAATGCCGATTTCATCGAGATTTTAGGCCTGGGAAACGTATAGATTAGACCATATAACTGATGATAGCAACTGTTGGAACATTCGACGGAGTGCACAGCGGACATCGCTACCTGCTGTCTCGCTTGCGCAGCCGTGCCTCTGAGCTCGGTTTGCACCCCATGGCTTTTGTGCTCGCCGACCATCCGTTGCGACTCATCTGCCCCGAAAGGGTGCCACCTTTGCTGATGTCCACCTCTGAGAAGGTGGCCGCTTTGAAGCGGCTCGACCCCTCGTTGAAGGTCGAGGTGCTGCAATTTGATGAGCGTCTGCGCTCACTTTCGCATCGCGAGTTTATGCTGATGCTAAAGGAGAAGTTTGCGGTGAAGGCGCTTCTGATTGGCCACGACAATAAGATTGGTGCCGACCGCGATGCCACCCCTGCCCGGTATCTGTCCACCGGTGCCGACTTGGGGCTGAAGGTGGAAATCTGCGACTCGCTGCCTGATGTGAGCAGCAGCATAATCCGCAAGGCTCTGCTTGAGGGCGATGTGGCGGGAGCGCGCCTGAAGTTGGGCTATCCCTACACCATCACCGGTGTGGTGGCCCACGGTGTGAAAATAGGCCGTTCCATCGGGTTCCCGACCGCAAACCTGGTGCCTGCCTACCCTCACAAGTTGGTGCCTGCCGACGGCGTGTATGTGGCTTTGGCCTGCTGCAACGGCAATTGCTTCGGCGCGGTGGTCAATATAGGCAATCGTCCCACCATTGACGACTCCCGTGGCGACCTGCGCACCATTGAGGCCCACCTGCTTCAGTGCTGTCAAGACTGCTACGGCTCGCAACTCACTTTGCGCTTCTTGGAGCGTCTGCGTGGCGAGTGTCGCTTCGATTCGCTTGAGCAGCTTAGAGAGCAGATTGGCAAGGATGTGGCCTGTGCCGAGAAAATTTTGCGCTCCGAGCCCCCGGCGGCCGATAAAACCGGGGCCTGAGAGCGTTATTATAATGGCTCACAGTTAGTCCCTTAACCCTAAATAAGAGTAAAACCTCCATAAAGATATGAGCAACATAGAAGTTATCAATTTTGCAGAGCACCCTTCGCTGGTGAGCCGATACATGCTCGAGCTCCGCGACTCTCAAATTCAGAAAGACCAAATGCGTTTCCGCCACAATCTGGCTCGCATAGGCGAAATAATGGCTTATGAGATTTCCAAACGTCTGAACTATAAGGATGTAGATGTGGCTACCCCGCTGGGCACTGCCGTGTGTCAGACTGTTGCCGACCCGATAGTGATTGGCACCATACTGCGTGCCGGACTGCCGCTTCACCAGGGTTTCCTCAACTATTTCGACAATGCTGAGAACGCTTTTGTGAGCGCTTACAGAAAATACAGAGAGAAGGGCGGCGATAGCTTCGATGTCTTGATTGAATATCTGGCATCACCCTCCATTGAGGGCAAGACACTGCTCTTGGTCGACCCTATGCTCGCCACCGGCTCTTCGATGGAACTGGGCTACAAGGCGTTGCTCTCAAAAGGCAATCCAAAGCATATCCATGTGGCTTCGGTGATAGCTTCACGCGTGGCTGTAGACTATGTTTGCTCACATTTCCCCGCCGACAAGACCACACTCTGGGTGGGCGCCATCGACGATGAAATCAATGCTCATTCATATATCATCCCCGGCCTTGGCGATGCCGGCGATTTGGCCTTCGGCACAAAAGATTAATCACTGCCGATATTTATCGGCGGCACTTATATAAGTTTATTTCACCCTTGGCGTTAACTCATTGGTGGCCTCCCCTCCAAGAGCACCGGCCGGGGAGGTTGATAGACACTTTATCAAGAAAATGGACAACGAAAACATACTAAAAGACGCAGCTGAAAGTGAGTATAAATACGGCTTTGTGAGCGATATCGACACCGATATCGTGCCTGCCGGTCTGAGTGAAGATGTGATACGCCTCATCTCCAAGAAGAAAGGTGAGCCCGGGTGGCTCCTGGAATTTCGATTGAAGGCTTATCGCCATTGGCTCACACTCACCCCTCCCACTTGGGGCCATCTCACCATCCCCGAGATTGACTTCCAGGCCATCAGCTATTATGCAGCTCCGAAGAAGAAAGATGATGTGAAGGCTGATATGGGCGAGGTAGATCCGGAATTGCTCAAGACTTTCGATAAGCTCGGTATCCCTCTGGAGGAGCAAAAACGCCTCTCCGGTGTGGCTGTCGATGCAGTAATGGACTCTGTGAG
>CAYVAK010000140.1:0-4680 GCA_964448425.1 uncultured Sangeribacter sp. | reverse complement strand
GGACTCGAACCCCCACGTCGTGAGACACTAGATCCTAAGTCTAGCGCGGCTACCATTACGCCACATGCGCGTATTGCACTGCAAAGTTACAAACTTTTTTTCAAATTCTCAACACCCGCCTCAATTTTTACTTCCAAATTTCACGCACAATTTGGGCTCTTGTGGAGAGCGGGTGATAGTGCAGGAATTGGAGTATTTCGATTTCGTTGGTCATGCTGATTTTCTGTTTACGGCTCAAAAGTAGCAGTTTTTGACGAGAAATCGGCTCACGGTGAGCCGATTTTTGCCCTTTTGAGGGCGATTTTGAGCCGTATTTTATTTTTGTGGGGGTGTTGCGGGAGTGTGTTTAGAAGTATCGGCGAGCAAGAATGCGCAACAGGGGGAGCCCTCCGAAGGAGAGGATGGCGCCGATTTTGTTTTTCAGGCGGACGTGCGGATTGAATATGGCCTTGAGGCGCTGCTGCTTAATCACGGCTTTGCACTTGGCCATTGTGGTTGCATCTTCTATGCCGTAGTGCAGCAGCAGTAGCAGGGTGCTGAAGTATGCGCTGTATTGGCGGTCTTTAGCTGCTTCAATCAGTTCGGGGTGGTGGAGCGTCATGTGGTCCACTATCCTGTCGGTGACGGCCATTGCATCGAGTCGGCTCTCGCTCCATTGGTGTATGAAGCTATCGGAGGCATTGCGGTAGAAGTACACCTTTGAAGGGATGTAGGCAATGCGCTGAGCGTGCTCGTAGAACAGATAGAAGGCGTCAAGGTCTTCGTAGCGGGTGTTTTCGCGAAAACGGATGTCGCTGCCCAGCAGCTCTCGCTCCATAAGCATGCCCCACGGGGCATTGAATATGTATCGCTGGTAGAGGGCGTGTCGCATGGCTGTGGCATAGTCCATCACCTTAGGGGTGGCGGCTACGGCTTGGCGTTCGCAATATTCTTTGGCTATGGTGTGGCCACCGATGCACACTTGTGCCCCGGTGGCTATGAGGGTGTCCACGAGTAGCTGAATGCTGTTGGGGTACAGGCAGTCGTCGGCATCGACGAAGCCGATGTATTTGCCTTTGGCTGCGTCGATGCCGATATTTCTGGCGCGCGACACTCCGCCGTGGTCGCTCTTGATTAGCTCCAGACGGGGGTCTTTGCGGCAGTAGTCGGCTATTATTTCAATGGAGTTGTCGGTGGAGCCGTCGTCTACCATCAGCAGGTGAAAGTCGCTAAAGCTCTGGCCTATGATTGTCTCTAAGCACTGAGGTAGGTAGGCCTCGGCATTGTAGACGGGCATCACGAGCCACACTGTGGCCGGCCTGCTTTTTTCGGGTTCTACCTTTTTATTCTGAATCTGCTCCATTTGTGGCTTCGGGGGGCTATTTGCTGCCGGTGTTTACTATCGGTTGGGCGGGCTCGTCGGCGCAGAGCACCACCAGAAGGTTGGCCACCATGGCTGCTTTCTTCTCGTCGTTGAGCTCTACAATCTTCTCGTTTTCAAGTTGCTGGAGAGCCATGCGCACCATCGAGACGGCGCCTTCCACAATTTTGCCTCGTGCCGATATGATGGCTGAGGCTTGCTGGCGGCGGAGCATCACGGCTGCAATTTCGGGTGCATAGGCCAGATAGTTGAGGCGGGCTTCCACCACTTCGATGCCGGCCATGGCGAGGCGTTCGTTGATTTTGCGCTCCAGGAGTTCGTTGATGGTGTCGGCGCCTGAGCGCAGAGTGATACTTTCGGCGTGGGTGTCGTCGTCGTAGGCAAATTCGCCGGTCACTTCGCGCAGCGCGGCGTCGCTCTGTATGCGCACAAATTTCTCGAGGGCGGAGTTGTTGACCACCGATGTGCCCGAGATGGTGAGCGACTGGCTGTCGATGTCGAATGTGGCTTTATATGTATCCTTGATTCTCCACACCAGCACCATGCCGATGAGCACCGGGTTGCCTATTTTGTCGTTGACCTTGATAGGCTCGATGTCCATGTTGCGGATGCGCAGCGAGAGTTTGCGGCGGGTCATAAACGGGTTGGTCCAGAAGTAGCCGGTCTTGCGACATGTGCCTCTGTATTGACCGAAAAATATCATTACGCGCGACTCGTTGGGCTCTTGCACAAAGTAGCCCACAAGTCCGATTATCAGCACTATGCCGAGCACAGCGGCTACGGGCACAGCCACTTCGGGGCAGCTTTCGCCCCATTGCAGCAACACGGTGAGGATGATGGCCGGCAGCAGCACTATCACGAATAGGAGCATTGCGAAGCCGTTGACCAGCAGTCCTTTGTATTCAAATTCTTTGTTTGTTGACTCCATAGGTTAATCGAGTTAAAGTGAGGTGATTATGGCTAATTGGTGTGCCTCATCCTCCGCCGGGGTGGGGGATGAGGCTATGTGGGGGGTGAAGTGAGGTCTAATTGTCGAAACCCATATCTTGGCCTTTGCGCAGCGGGTTGATGCCCTCTTGCATCCAGCGAGGCATCTGCGAACCGTCTTTTAGGTAGTAGTCAAAGAATTCTTGCAGGCGGCGGGTGATGTCTTTGCGGTTTTTGCGGGCCTTGATGTTGTGGGCTTCGCCGTTGTATTGCAGCATCCACACCGGTTTTTGCAGGCGTCGCAGGGCCATGAAATATTCTATGCCTTGATACCAGGGCACAGCGCCGTCGGCATCGTTGTGCATGATAAGCAGCGGTGTCTGCACTCTGTCGGCGTGGAATATGGGTGAGTTGGCTATGTAGAGCTCGGGGGCATCCCAGAGGTTGCGGCCTATGCGGCTTTGGCCATTCTCATATTGAGCTTGGCGAGAGTCGCCGCTTCCCCAGCGTATGCCACCATAGGCGGAGGTCATATTGCTCACCGGGGCGCCGGAACCTGCGCAGGCAAACATATTTGTGCGGGTCACCAGGAAGGCTGTTTGATAGCCGCCCCAGCTCTGACCGTCGATGCCGATGTGGTCTTTGTCTATCCAGGGATAGCGCTTGCAGAGGTCTTCCACTCCGGAGCAAATGTAGTTATAGGCCGATTCGCCGGGCAGGCCGGCAAAGTAGTGCACATCGGGCACAAACACCACATAGCCGCGGCTCACGTAGAAGGGGTAGTTCACCCAGCTCCAGGAGGGCTCCATGGTGTAGTGGCGATAGAGCTCTTCAGAGTTAGTCTCGTAGAACACCACCAGCATGGGGTATTTCTTGCTTGTGTCGAGGCCTTCGGGCACATAGAGCACGCCCTCGGTGAGGTCGCCGTTGTAGGCATACCATTTCTCGAGTTGCGCGGTGCCCCAGCTGTATTCGCTCATTTGGGGATTGGCGTCGGTCACCTTCTTGGCTTTGGCAAAGTCGGTAGAGGTGGCAATATACACATCGGGTGAGGTTGAGAAGTTGGCCTTCTGGAAGGCGAAAACTTCTGCATTGCGAGCCTTTTGCAACTGAGTGAAGCTGTATTTGTCGAGCACTTTGACGTCCGGTGCTGTCGGGGTGCCCAGCTTCAGTGTGGCAAATCCGTTCTCTTTAGTGTCGTAGGAGAACACGGTGAGCAGCAGGTTGCTGCCCGGGGTCAGTGAGCGCTCTTCGTCGTTGGTGCGGCGATAGCGGTATTTGAGATTCTTGGCTCGGCCATCGCCTTTGGTGAGGTTGATGGGGGCTGACTTGCCTGAGGGGTCGAGCTGCCAGATGTCGTGGCGGTCATAGACTATCAGGGCGGCATCGTTGTCGGTCCAGCCGGCATCACCATAGGGGGCAGCGGCCATAGGCACATTGCTGTCTTCGTCCCAAAGGGGGTAGCCCACTGCTTCCGATACATTGACGGTCTCGCCGGTGGCTATATTGTAGGTGTAGTAGTTGCGATCGGCAAACCAATATACATACTTGCCTTTTGGCGATATGTTTGAGCAGTCGATGGCCACCTTAGCCACATCGCGGCTCTCGCCGGTGTTGACGTTGAAGATTCTGAGCTGCTCGGGGGCGGAGTAGTTCCATTGTTGTTCCACCATGTCGTTGCTCATGTCGTGGAGCAGCACCCAATCGCCGTTCCAAAGGTCTGACTCTTCCACCTTCACAAAGTCGGTCGAAGTCACCAATTGCTCTTTGCCGGTTGTCAGATCGATTACCACCGGATAGGTGCGTTCACGCAGCGATTTGAGGTTTTCTTTTTCTTGCGGAGGGGTGAGGGGAGCGTCCCAACGCCAAATGTCGAGTGAGGCCTGCTCGAAGTCTACTATTGTGGTGTCGTCGGCTGCCACGGGGCGGGCCACTCCGATGATGAGTCGTTTGCCATCGCGCGAGAAGCGTGGCTTGGAATATTGGTTCACAAACAGTGAGTCGCCGGCCAGCGCTGCCACTTGCTCGTGCATGGCCTTCATGATGGAGTCGCGTTGGCTCTCATCTCTTATCACCGGCGGACGCAGGGTGGGGTATTTGCCGGCGTTGACGGTTTCAATCACATATTGCTCTTCAACTTCTGGGTCGGAGCTAAGTGTGGAGCCGTAGTATAGTTTGGCTCGCTTGGTGCCGCTCTCGGTGCTGTCGGTGGTGGCTGTGAATGCGAGCTTGTCGCTGTTGTAGGAGAACACCGGGCGACCGTAGAATTTCATGTCGGTGAGCAGTGTGTGGGTAGTGGTGTCGGGGAGATTGAGCATCACCATTGCCGCCACTGCTGTGGAGTCGGATTTGTGAGGTTTCACTTCGGCTGCGAGGTGCAGGCCGTCGTTGGA
>CAYVAK010000139.1:0-4686 GCA_964448425.1 uncultured Sangeribacter sp. | reverse complement strand
CACGCCCCATTTATGCAATATCCGACGAAGGACATTTGGAAATGAGCGACACAGTAGCCAACAAAGGTTTGGCTCTATTTTTCCAAGGTGCTGAAGCCGATTATGCCGACGCAATTATTGTGGCCGGTGATAGTGTAGTGGCCGGAGGTGATGATTATCCCGTTATATCGAAGCACAGCCGTGGCATTAGTCCATTGCTATCAAAATCTCAGAGAACGTGGAGTCAGGGTAATCCATTCAACGAATTCTGTTTTACTACTTCCGGTGAAAAATCGGTAGTGGGTTGTGTAGCTCTTGCTGTAGGACTTGTAATGTCGTATTACTCATTCCCTGATGACTATGCAGGTTACAGCTTCAATTGGTCGGATATGAATTCCAATCATGAGAATAAGGCGTTACATATGTTTTTGAAGCTCCTTGGTAATCCGGAAAATCTAAATAATAATTATGGGATTGACCAAACTACCGCCGAGTCGTATACTGTTCCAGGAACTTTCGAAAATATGGGATATAACAATCCCGGAAGTTTCTTGAATTTTAGCTCTGATAAAATATTGTCAGATTTAAACAGCTCTCCTATTCTTGTATTAGGTAGAGCAAAAGGTGGTGGTCATGCTTGGGTAATAGATGGTTATCTTCAGTATGAGGATTATAATACGCAGGTTTCTTTCGAGACCGGTGTTGTATATGAGGACCCCATGTTCCATTGCGTTTGGGGATGGGGCGGAAGTAATAACGGCTACTTTTTTCTCACGGATGGTAGTATAGATTCTCGAAATCCTACGGAGTCGGATAATGATGAAACAGATCTAGCTACTTCAAGTGTCTATGGTAGTCTTATTTATTTGTCAAAATTTTCACCTAAACATAAATAACAATATGAAAACAAGATTATTTCTTTTGCTCCTTACTTTGTTTGGAATGATGGCTTGCAGCAATGACGAGCCCCTTGAGGATGAAAATAATGATTCCAATGAGCAAACTGATCCTACTCGAAATGATGATGACGGCGACACTACTTATGGCGATATCTTTTCTCCTCTATGCAATCTGTTTGATATTTCCAACCTCCCTTTTGATGTGGTAAGCATCAACGATGGCCGTGAGTATGTTTTTACTGTACCTGCTGAGGGCGGCGAACTGAAACTCGTACAGAACCCCGACGCTTATGTGATCTATACAGAACTCGGTGAGGAACCCGGTGAGGAGCACTTTATTCGCACAATAATACCTGTCAAAACTCCGGTGCAAATATGTCAAAATATCTATTGGTATATTGGCAATCGCGTTCCCTTTAAACCAGATGATCCGACATCTATTTTAGATTTCTCTTATAAATCAAGTAAAGAAGCTCCTTTAGAGTTAACGTTTAATTTTAGAGAAAATGAACTCTCCGAAGAGCGCGTAGTTCAAATGTACTACGATACGGTGTGCGACATTTGTATGACAGCTCAAAACAAGATAAAATTTGTGCAGGAGGCTCGCAGATAAGTGTTGTTCTTTCTCGCAAACAATCATGAGCAAGTGGGCGTGTCCTAATTAAAACATGACACACCCGCCACATTGATTGCTAATCATTGCGGCGCTGCCGGTGTGCGCATCGCCCTTATGGGTGGTGCTTGTATGTGCGTGGGGGAATTGTATCTGTGTCAGGGGTGGAGAATGTGGGGGAGGGGTGGTGCTATTTTTCCCAGATCCAAGCTTGCGGAAATTTCGACTTAAAATCAGAGTCGTTGAGTATCTTCAGCAAGTCCTCTTTTGTGTTTGATGCTGCGTAGTACACTCTATTCATCTTCTTGCCGCTCACTATCTTCAGCGAGGCGGAAGAGGGGCTGGTGGCTATAAACTTCTTGCACTCATCTTTTGAGGGCATTGAGGCCACTATCAAGTAATATTTGTAGTCCTTGTCTGTCTGCTTTGCTTTTGCGCTCTCGCTTGTGGTGGCGCCGGTGGTGGCGTCAATATTGTTCACTCTCGGAGCTGTTTGCGCGTTGCGGCTCTCTGTCTGTGTTTGCTGCATCAGGGGCATTACCGACGCCATGCTCACACTTGTGGGCGCGGAATTCCTCAAGCTCGGCACCACATATGTGGCTGCCAGGCACACCACCAGAATCAGCGATGCTGCCACTTTGGCAAAGCGCTTATTCACCGGTATATAGAAGTTGCGAGCGGTGTCGAATCTGCGAGCCTCCGTCGCTTCGGTTTCGCTCTTGAGGGTGCTTACAGCCTCGGGCTCTTCGGCGCTCACTTTGCCAAATCCTTTAGGCTCGGCGCTTCTCAGCGGGGTGAACGACACTGTGGCGTCGTCGCCATATTGCAGCACACCGATTTTGCCGATGGAAAGTTCGCGATCCTCTCTCAAGGTGCTCTTCAGGTCGTCGATAATCTCGGCCACCTTTATCTGCGCCTCCTCAAAGCTCACTGCTTCGCGCTTCATCAGTGAGTGGGCCAGCAGGCCGTCGTTGCTGGTTATCGAGCTGTTGAAACACACAAATGAGCTCGGCGGCATGATGCTGCCGTCGGCCATGAATTCTGCTTTACGATATGATTTTACAAACGCACCAAAGCCGGGCAATATCACACAGTCGTGGTATTGCAGCAGGTACTCAATATGTAAAGATATATCGTTCATAAGCTAAAGGCTAACAAGTGTTTAGACCGCATAGGCTATCCTTCGTGTCGGCTTCTTAGTCGTGTTCTTTCACCTAATCATGTATTTGCATCAACCTGTAAAAGAAAAGCGTTCAATGCTCATTAGCGAGTGCAAATTTAAGCAATTATATCTGTTTTTGCAAGTGAAATTTCACCTTTCTTAGCTTTTAATTTCCACTGGGAGGGGCAACCGCTTGCAGTTCAAATTTATATCCGGAGGCGGAAATTCTCAGTCGTAGGGGGCATCTTCTCCCGCTTGAGCGTCTCGGGAGGCTATTTGTTGCGCGGCGAGTTGAGAATTGCCTCAATTTGTCGCTCGTCAGCTCCATATTTGCGAGCCAATTTCAGTGAGTCTTGAGCGTCGTTGTTGCGATAGCTCAGGTGCTCTATGTAGGCGCGCAGCAGATAGAGGTTGGCATTTTGGGGGTCGAGGAGCATACCCTCCTTCACATCGGCCGATGCGTCGGCAAGGTTGCCTCCCTGTGCCCTCAGCATTCCGCGAGAGAAGTAATAGTCCACATCGGGCTTCAGTTCAATGAGCTGAGTGTAATAGCTAAGAGCCTCGTCGCTCTTACCGGTTATGCGGCTGCAACGAGCCATACCCTCCAGAGCGTCAATGTCTTGCGGACGTTCCTTCAACACCTTCTTGAAGTCGCTCGTTGCCCCCTTCACATCGCCTCTATACATATATGTGAGTCCTCGCAAGCCATACACATCAATGTCGGTAGAGTCAACCTCTATGGCGCGGCTGAAGTCGGCCAGAGCGCTCGCAGCCTCCTCGCGAGCCAGATGGGCTATGCCTCTATTCTTTAGGGCTATAAAGGAGTTGGGGTTCATGGTCAGAGCCACATCGAAGTGCCTGACGGCGTCCTCGTATCGGCCCTCCTGATTAAGCACAATGCCCAAGTTGGAGAGCAGCATGCAGTTGCCCGGATTAGCCGGTTCGCAGTGCAAGGCGCCGGTGAGCTTCTTCTCGGCCTCCTGCCACTTCTCCAGTGACATAAGCGAGTCGGCCTCTGCCACCAGTGATATGTATTTGTCAGAGTTTAGGCTCTGTGCCTCTGCCGAAATGGCACTCATGACACAGATTATGATGATTATCAGTTGTCGCATAATGTGGCAAAGTTAGCAATTATCCTGCACTTTTAGTTTTAAAAATTACTAAAATATTTCCTCCATGCCTGTTTCTCTGTCCTTGTTCTTTCATTCTTGCCGCTTCACTTTCACATTGGCACAAATTGTGTAGCTACCTATTTCGCAATTCAACCTTTCAGCGGTTGAGTTGTTGAAGTTTAAACAAATAATTTAGCGACTATGAATTTCAATAATTTCACAATCAAATCGCAAGAGGTGGTGCAGAAAGCCATCGACCTCACTCGGCAGGGTGGTCAGCAGCAGATTGAGCCGCTCCACATCCTGAAAGCCATAATTTTGGGAAGTGAAACAATAGTGAATTTCATTTTCCAGAAACTCGGAATCGCTCCCTCAGCCATCACTCCTATCCTCGATAAAGAAATAGCCTCCCTACCCAAAGTCTCCGGTGCCGACGTGGTGCTCAGCCGCGAATGCAACGAGGCCCTTCAGAAGGCTGTGGACTATAGCAAGAATCAAGGCGACCAATATGTGGCCGTGGAGTCGCTCCTTATGGGCATCCTGCTCACCTCCTGCAAGGCTTCGCAGATTCTCAAAAACTTCGGCATGACTCAGGAAGGCTTGCAAGCCGCCATCGACGAACTGCGCAAAGGCAACAAGGTCACTGCACAGTCGGCCGAAGAGTCTTATCAAGCCCTCTCAAAATATGCCATCAATCTTAACGATCGCGCGCGCGAAGGTAAGCTCGACCCCGTAATAGGCCGTGATGAGGAGATCCGCCGTGTGCTCCAGATTCTGAGCCGACGCACCAAAAACAACCCTATGCTTGTTGGCGAGCCCGGCACCGGTAAGACAGCCATCGCCGAAGGCCTTGCCCACAGAATAGTGCGCGGCGATGTGCCCGAAAACCTCAAGTCAAAACAGATTTATTCGCTCGACATG
>CAYVAK010000138.1:0-4688 GCA_964448425.1 uncultured Sangeribacter sp. | reverse complement strand
AAGCCCCACCAAGCAATCTAAACCCAATATAAAGCAAGATATAAACTTCAAAAACATTAATCATTTGATATAGCCCAATTTATGAATCAATAAATATAACCTATATCTAAAGCCATATACAACCCATATAAGCCCAAATCAGCACCTCCAAATAGCCCATTTAGCCCACTCAAAAGAAAAATCGCCACCAAGGACCTCAAAAAAGTAAGTGTGCCAAATTCAAATGAGCTATTATAGACCTCCAGCAAGCCGAGAAGCCCGCCCACCATCCGCAGTTTTGGGATGCACCACAGTGCATCCAACCCCATCATCGCCACACAACCCGCTCACACTCAATTATTTGCGAGTAGACACACCATAGAGCATCCCTATATGGCGAACAGATAAGGGCGCCACAACCGGCGAACCTCTCGATTCGCCTGCCATTCGGCAAATAATATGTGAGGGCGTGCCATATTTGAATTATGACACGTCCGCAGACAGGCTGCTAATGTTCGCATGATTAGCAGCTACCGACGGTGGAGGTTTGGATGATTAGTAGCTACCGGAGGCTAATGTTCGCATGATTAGCAGCTACCGACGGCTAATGTTCGCATGATTAGCAGCTACCGACGGTGGAGGTTTGGATGATTAGTAGCTACCGGAGGCTAATGTTCGCATGATTAGCAGCTACCGACGGCTAATGTTCGCATGATTAGTAGCTGCCGGAGGTGGAGGTACGCGACTTTTGGTTGGGGTCGAAGGGGTTGCGATTCACATCGAAATAGTCGTCCTCTTCCTCATCGTCGGAGGTGGTGGTGGAGCTATTCAGTGAGCCCTTCTTCTTTTTCTTAGATACGGATTTAGTCTTTTCCGGCTTATTCTTCTTGATGGCATCCGGCTTCTGGAGGTCGACAGCGGTAGCATTGAGATCCCACACCTCGTTGCGGTCGTAGCGCTTGAGGCTCAGTTGTTTGGGATAGTAGTACACATCCTCGGGCTGCACACCGGAGTCATAGTTGCCCGGGTCGAAAATGCCGTTACCATTGGCATCGGCAATGAAGCGCGCGTAATAGTCTGATTGAGCAAGGTAAGGAAAGAACACCTCACCATTGGTCACCACAGCGCGGCTCACCGGTTCATCGCCTGAATTGAGCACCTCCACAAAGCCCTGAATAGTGTCGGGCACAAGGCGCAGGCGTAGCGAAGCATAGTCGTCCTGCTTCTTAGTCTTAAACGGATAAATAAAGGTGCGGCAAGAGCGACCGCTGATGCCTTGCACAGCCAGGGAGTCGACCACCAGGCGATATTGGGTGTCGAAATTCCAGCGCCCGGCCAAGTGATAACGGCGAGGTATGAGAGAATCCCTCAAGCACTCCACATCGGCAAACGGAACCCAGAGAGTGTCTTGCTTCTCTTCCACACGCCAGGCAGACGCAGCGGGCTGAGAAGCGGGCTCAGAGAATTCAAAGATGGCCGGAGCGTAGATATCCAGGTTGGAGCCGGTGATATTTACAGCCGAGATAAACTTGGCATTCTCAGCAGCTATGGAGTCATCGCGGAGCTGTTTGGGTGTCTTCTTAGCTTGCTTCATTTTGCGCACCCTTGGAGCAGTAAACAAAAGAGAGTCAATCACTTCTTCAAGCTGACTATCTTTGCCGGTGCGCATATAAGCCACCGACATTCTGATGGTGTCTTTCCTTACTAACTGAGGGTAAAGGCGGTAGGTGAGAGTGTCGTTGTTTATGGAGCGTTCCAGCTCATAAAGAGAGCGAGAATCGGCCGTTTCATCGAGGAAATCAACCACCGGAGGGGCCGCCTGCTTATCGTTGAAAATGAGTCGGAGATATGTGCTGTCGGGGCGTTCGTAGGTCACAAGGTATTGCGGTTTGTAACCAATATTGAACATCGACAGGAGCAAGTCATTGGGAAGGAAGCGAGTGCGGCCGCGCACCACCACCGAGTCGAGGGCGCCGGTAAGGGTGTTGAAAATAGAGTCATTGGCAACGGCAGGTTCGCAGTAAGGTACCACGGCACGTGGATAAAAAGCTATATCTTCGGCCGGATTATCCCAGCATTTATCGTTGTTAAGGTCGCCAAGAGCGAATATTCTATAAGGTATGGGCTTGAGGTTGCGCAACACGAAACGACCGCGGTCGTCGGTCTTGGTGATGCGTTCCAGGGGAATCTTTTTAAACACCGAGTCGGCAAGTTGGGAGTGTGCGCCCACCAGGATGCCCTGCTGAGGCTCAAGAGTGTGAGCGTCAAGGAGGATGCCGGCAATTTGGAGGCTGTCGAGAGTCTCACCGGTGGAGAATGAGAAGGTGAATTTTTTCAGCACATTAGCCTCATTGAGGTCAACGATAGAGTTGCCGAAATCGATGGTATAAGTAGCATCGGGCTGAAGGGAATCTTCAAAACTCACAATCACCTTTTTGCCCGAATTGGTGACCTTGGGAGCAGACTTGCCGGAGGGAGAGACCGTGACATTGGTAAACGCATCTTTAAGGCTCACCAATTCATCGAAATAGATTTCTATCTTATCGGCCGAGACATTGGTGGCAAAAGGAGCGGGGAGACTTTTCACAAACACGGGAGGCTCCTCATCGCGAGCGCCGCCGGAGGGGGTGCCGATACTGGCACACGAATAAAGGCCCAACGCCACTAAAGCGGAGCCCATGGCGAGATAAAAGTTCGATTCTCTTCTCATAAGCACAAAATTAGCAAAAAAATCTCGGACAGCGCCAAAGAAAGGCGTAAAAGAGGCGAAATTAGAGCATTGAAGCGGCGAAAAAGCATTTTTTGGAGGCAACATCGCCTATACCTCAAAAAAATATTGTATATTTGCAAGCCGATAAATTATCTGCTGAAACTAATAAAAAAAATAAATCAAATAAATCAACAGACACAATGCAAAACAAAGGGTTTACAAGCACCATCGCAGTCCTTTTGATTTTGATTTGCGCATTCTACATTTCTTTCTCATTTGTGACACAAAAATATGAGAAAGAGGCCGACAACTATGCCGCAGTCACAGCAAAGACAAGCGATGTCACCAACAAAGCCTACAAAGATGCCAGAAAAGTCTTCATGGACTCTCTCGACCAAGAGAAAGTGTACCTGGGCTACACCTACGCACAGGTGAAGAAAATGGAAATCGGTTTAGGCCTTGACCTTAAGGGCGGTATGAACCTCGTGCTCGAAGTTCCGGTAACCGACCTTCTCCGCAGCTACGCAAAAAATCCGCAGCAGCTTGAGAAAATCAACAACGCGATTAAGAATGTATTGCCGGAAGGTGAATTCAGCAGTCCGGTGAAGCCATCCGACCCCAAGTTCATGGACAACTTCAAGTCACAGTTCCAAGAGGGCACCATGGCCGAGCTCTTCAAACGCGAAGGCGAATTCTTAGAGAAAATCAACAAAAACTCCACCAATGCCGAGGTGGCATCACTGCTGAATCAGCAAATCGACCGCAAGGTAGACGATGCATTCAACGTGTTCCGCAACCGTATCGACAAATTTGGTGTGACCTCACCTAATATTCAAAAAATCGACGGCAAACGCGGTCAGATACTTCTGGAGCTCCCGGGCGTAAAAGAGCCTGAGCAGATGACCAAATTCCTCCAGTCATCAGCCAACCTGGAATTCTTCGAAGTGTTTAACCTTGACGAGATCAACTCCGACCTGGCCAAGCTCGATGCAGCAGTGACACAAAACGACTCTACAGCTCACCACCTCAGCGACTACTTCGTAGCCGGCGGTTATGGTCCTGTAGTAGGCTATGTACACCGCACCGACACCGCAGCAGTCAACGCAATAGTGAACAGCGACCTGGCCAAGAGTGTGCTGCGCAGCGACCTTAAGCTTCGCTGGAGCAACAAAGCCACCGACCGCGACCTCAAGCTCAACAAAGACAAGAACGCCAAAGTGCGTCCCGACTACTTTGAGCTCATCGCCCTCAAAGGCGAGCCCCGCTTGGAAGGCGACGCCATCACATCAGCATCATCGGAACACGACAACATGCGTGGTAACGTTGTGAACATGCGCATGAGCGACAAGGGTGCACAAGACTGGTCAGTAATCACCAAAGACAACATCGGCCGCAGCATAGCAATTGTGCTCGACGACAATGTATACTCCTATCCTACCGTCAACACACAAATCTCAGGCGGCAGCTCTGAAATCACCGGTAACTTCACACCCGAAGAGGCCAACGACCTTGCCAACCTTCTCAAATCAGGTAAGATGGACGCCAAAGTGCGTGTGGTAAGCTCACAAGTCATTGGTCCTTCACTCGGTGCACAAGCCATCCAAAACGGCTTCCTGTCATTCATCGTAGCAATCGTATTGCTGATGATCTTCATGATAGCCTTCTACGGCTTCATCCCCGGCTTGGTAGCTAACATCGGTATCATCCTCAACCTCTACTTCACCTTCGGCATCTTGGCCAGCCTCCAGGCAGTGCTCACCCTTTCAGGTATCGCCGGTATCGTGCTCGCCATGGGTATGGCAGTCGACGCCAACGTGCTTATCTTCGAGCGCACCAAAGAGGAGCTTCGCAACGGCAAGAAGCTGCGTCAAGCCATCTCCGACGGTTACAGCAACGCATTCTCGGCAATCTTCGACGGTAACCTCACATCAATCATCACCGGTATCATTCTTCTGTTGTTTGGTTCAGGTACAATCAAAGGTTTTGCCACCACACTTAT
>CAYVAK010000137.1:0-4696 GCA_964448425.1 uncultured Sangeribacter sp. | reverse complement strand
CACCGCCACCTACTATTGCAGCTACTGCGGCACCCGCTACAACTCAATCGCATCCCTGACCTCAGCAAGCTGCCCCCGCCACCCCAACGGCGCCTACAAAGGCCGCCACCGCCCATTCGCCGGCAACCCCGTCGCCCCCTACTACTGTTGCTACTGCGGCACCCGCTACAACTCAATCGCATCCCTGACCTCAGCAAGCTGCCCCCGCCACCCCAACGGCGCCTACAAAGGCCGCCACTACCCCCTCGAATAGCCCCACCCGCCAAATCACAACTACAAAAACATCGTCATATATACCGGGATACAATTAATATCCCCGATACGCTTGTAGTCTTTAGTGTAGACTATATATTTGTTCTGAATGCGTTGAGAGTATTTCCCGCAGAACGCATCAAGCGAGGCATGAGTCTTGTAGCCTGACGACTTCACCTCAATTGGCGACACTTTATGACCATCAGCAATCACAAAATCAATCTCGTAATACTTCTTGCCATCAGCAGTCGGAATGGTGTGGTAATAAAGCTGCTTACCGGTAGCGCGTAGCATCTGAGCCACCACATTTTCGTACACATAGCCCAAATTGGTATTTAGCTTATCGTTAAGCAACTTCAAGTAAATCTCGTTATCCGTAAACTCCTTATCCTTGAAAGCCAACGTAATAAACAAACCTGTGTCACCAACATAAAGCTTAAACCGCTCATTGTCCTTAGTCAGCGCTAAGCCGACATTGGGATCGTTGGAATGATAAGCCACATTTGTGGTCATAGATTCACTCATAGCCTTCACAATCGGCGAAACACGCTCAACACGTTCACCTTCAATTGCCGCGCTCACTTGATAGCGAGCCACATTTTTACTCAACTGAGCAGGGATGGCATCAAACAGCGCTATCGCACGCTCACTCTCATCAATCTTATTGAAATCCTCTTCATAGAGTGACAGAATATCTCTTTTCACCAAGTCGACAGCCATCATATTGTTTGTTCGGATGTACTCGGCAACAGCCTGCGGCATCCCGCCAATGAGCATATACAGGCGAAAATCGCGCATCATCTGACGATGCACACCATCGCCCAACGACATTCCCCGCTCGTAGGCCCGGCGCAAAAGTACCACAGTCGTTGTATCGCCAAATGCCCATCTAAATTCCTCGTAGTCCATCGGAAACATATCAACCTTTGTTTCCTCACTTGGGATAATAATGTCGGCAGAATTCTTACGCACAGAGATTAGCGAACCTGTTTCGATATAGTCGTAGCGGCGATCCTTGACCAAATGCTTGATAGCTTGGCGGGCTCGCGGACATTTCTGGACTTCATCAAATATGATTACCGACTCACGCTCATATAGATCCGTTCTATAGAGTATCTGAAGGCGGAAAAAGATATAGTTTAGGTCAGAGAGATCGTTGAAAAGATCAAAGACCTCCGGCCCCGCTGTCGAAAAATCAATAAGCATATACGATTTATACTCACGCCGAGCAAATTCCTCGGCAATAGTCGATTTACCGATACGCCGAGCGCCCTGAATCAACAGCGCCGTAGCACCGTTGCGCTCCTGCTTCCACCGCAGCATACGGTCGTACATCTTGCGCTTAAACACAATCCGGTCGCCTACGGCAGTTCGTGCGCTTCCGGAAACATTCTGCATGCCTGCCTGCTCATTCTGTTTATCTTCCATAACCTTCATTTTCTCGCAAAAATACGCAACATTTCCCTCTCCACCAAATCTTTTTGGCGGTTTTGTCAATTTCCACCAAATCTTTCACCCCCATTTTGTCAATTTCCACCAAATCTTTTTGGCGGTTTTGTCAATTTCCACCAAATTTAGCTGTCGACTTTACATAGAAAAAGAGGCCGCGTCACTGCTGATGCGGCCTCTCTCTATGTTGGGATTTAAAAGATTTACTGTTAGTTAGCCTCGGCGGGAGCTTCCACCTTCTCCTCCTCTTCAGAGGGGGTCAAGCCGGCCAGGGCTGCTGCATATTCGTCTTTGTCGGCTACCACAAGGCGAGAGTATTCTCTCAGACCGGTACCGGCAGGTATCAAGTGACCGCAAATCACATTCTCCTTCATGCCCTCAAGAGTATCAGTCTTACCGTTGATAGCGGCCTCATTGAGCACCTTAGTAGTCTCCTGGAAGGAGGCTGCCGAGATGAAGCTCTTGGTTTGAAGGGCGGCGCGGGTGATACCTTGCAGTATCTGCTCGCTGGTGGCAGGCACGGCGTCGCGCACTGTCACAATCTTGAGGTCCTTGCGTTTCAGGGCGGAGTTCTCATCGCGCAGCTTACGCATAGTGATGATTTGGCCCGGGAAGAGTGTGGTGCTGTCGCCGGCATCCACAATCACCTTCTTGCCCCAGATGCGGTCGTTCTCCTCCATGAAGTCGAGCTTGTCTACAATCTGTTGCTCCAGGAAGCGAGTGTCGCCCGGATCCACAATGTTGACTTTGCGCATCATTTGGCGTACGATCACCTCAAAGTGCTTATCGTTGATCTTCACACCCTGCATACGATACACATCTTGCACCTCATTCACGATATATTCCTGCACGGCTGTGGGGCCCTTGATATTCAGGATATCGGTGGGGGTCACGGCACCGTCGGAGAGCGGTGTGCCGGCACGCACATAGTCGTTTTCTTGCACAAGTATCTGTTTTGAGAGGGGCACCAGATATTTCTTCTCTTCGCCCAGCTTGCTGGTCACTGAGATTTCGCGGTTACCACGTTTCACTTTGCCGAAGGTCACCTCACCGTCAATCTCGCTGACCACAGCGGGGTTCGACGGGTTGCGGGCCTCGAAGAGCTCGGTGACACGGGGCAGACCACCGGTGATATCACCGGCGTTACCGGAAGCACGAGGTATCTTCACAATCACTTGACCTTGCGAGAGCTCTTCGCCCTCGTCTATGAGCAGGTGAGCGCCCACAGGCAGTGAGTAAGTGCGCACTATATTGCCGTCCTTATCCACGATTTGAGCTGAAGGCACCTTGGTACGGTCCTTAGCCTCAATCATGATCTTCTCGTGCATGTTGGTGCTCTCGTCGCTCTCCACGCGATAGGTCACACCCTCTTCCACATTCTCGAAGCGAACGGTACCGGTCTCTTCACTGATAATCACAGCGTTGAAGGGGTCCCACTCCACGATCATGTCGCCGGGGTTAACCTCTGAGCCGGGTTGGAAGAAGAGTTTTGAACCGTAAGGCACATTGGCGGTGGTGAGCACTGCGCCGGTCTTGGGATGCACAATGCGCATCTCACCCATACGGCCCACTACTATCTCCATGCCGTCTTTGTCTTTTACGGTGCGGAGCTCGTCGATTTCCAGGATACCATGGTGGTGAGCTGTGACATCTTTCACAGCAGCCACGTTGGAGGCCACACCACCGACGTGGAATGTACGAAGTGTAAGCTGTGTACCCGGCTCACCGATGGACTGTGCGGCGATTACGCCCACTGCCTCACCCTTCTGCACCATGCGGTTGGTGGAGAGGTTGCGGCCGTAGCACTTAGCACATACACCCTTCTTCGACTCGCAGGTGAGCACTGAGCGAATCTCTACCGACTCAATGGCCGACTTCTCTATGCGATCGGCTGCCTCGTCGTTGATTTCCTCGCCCGCTGCCACTATCAGCTCGTCGGTCTCGGGGTCTATAATATCGTGGACTGACACGCGGCCGAGGATTCGCTCGCTCAGCGATGCCACCACTTCTTCATTGTTCTTTATCTCTTTGCATACAAGGCCACGCAGGGTGCCGCAGTCCTCCTCGTTGATTATCACGTCGTGGGCCACGTCTACCAGACGGCGGGTAAGGTAACCGGCGTCGGCGGTCTTAAGCGCGGTATCCGCAAGACCCTTACGAGCACCGTGGGTGGAGATGAAGTACTCCAACACCGAAAGACCCTCCTTGAAGTTTGCCAAAATAGGGTTCTCAATGATCTGACCACCCTCGGCACCACTCTTCTGAGGCTTAGCCATAAGGCCACGCATACCGGAGAGCTGACGAATCTGGTCTTTACTACCACGAGCACCCGAGTCGAGCATCATGTAGACTGAGTTGAAGCCCTGTTGGTCGGCCTTCATCTGGTCCATAAGGGTGTTGGCCAGCTTGGTGTTGACGTGTGTCCAGATATCGATCACCTGGTTGTAACGCTCGTTGGCTGTGATGAAACCCATTGCATAGTTGTTCATCACCTCTTCCACCTGAGCGTAGCCGTCGGCCACATACTCCTCTTTCTCCTTCGGGATAATCACATCACCGAGGTTGAACGACAAGCCGCCGCGGAACGCCATCTTGTAGCCAAGGTTCTTAATATCGTCAAGGAACTGTGCCGAACGAGTCACACCGCAAGTCTTAATCACCTTACCGATAATGGTGCGCAGTGACTTCTTGGATATGATTTCGTTGACATAGCCAATCTCTTTGGGCACAAACTGATTGAAGAGGATACGGCCCACAGAGGTCTGCTCCTTGAGCACTTTCACCGGCTTGCCCTCGGCGTCGATATCATCGACCATGATGGTCACCGGAGCGTGAAGGTCGGCGCGCCCCTCATTGTAGGCTATCTCGGCCTCTTCCGGACCGTAGAACACCGAGCCCTCGCCCTTTGTGCCGGGACGCAGCTTGGTGATGTAGTACAAGCCAAGCACCATATCCTGCGAAGGCACGGTGATAGGCGCACCGTTGGCGGGGTTGA
>CAYVAK010000136.1:0-4741 GCA_964448425.1 uncultured Sangeribacter sp. | reverse complement strand
TGCGAGAGTTTTTGAGAACTCTTTTTGCTTAGCCTTCATTTCCTTCTTAGCGTCGTCGTAAGCGGGGTCTTCTTTGTCGATGCCAACTGGCTTGCCCTCTTCTTCAGCATAGAAGCGGAGGTTTTCAAGCAGGAGCACCTGACCGGGCTTGAGAGCTGCGACAGCGTCGGCAGCTGCCATGCAGTCGGGCACGAAAGTGACGTCGGTGCCGAGGGCGTTGGCCACATCTTGACGGATTTGGCCGAGGCTGAATTTGGGGTTCACTTTGCCTTTGGGCTTACCCATGTGTGACATGAGAATTAAGCTACCGCCGTCGGCGAGAATTTTTTTGAGAGTAGGGAGAGCACCGCGAATACGAGTGTCGTCGGTGACTTTGCCGTTTTCATCGAGAGGCACATTGAAGTCAACTCTGACGATGGCTTTTTTGCCGGCAAAATTGTAATTGTCTATCTTAGCCATTTGTGTAATAGTAATATGTTTCTTATCTGATCTTGGGATTCGACCCACTTAATCAATCGCAAAATTAATATTTTTATCGCGAAATTCAAAAGAATTCCTTAATTTTGCTGCAAATTTTATTCTTTATTTTACGCGCAGAAGTCTCAGCATCGGTTCAGCCAGCGACTACTGTTTTTATAACTGAAATGATGGCTCCGTTAATATATGAGTGGGCGAATTTAAAGATTTATTAACACTTTTAATCTCAATGCGATTGCTTTCGAGTCTTTTTCAAGAAACTTTTTCGACACCGGCTACCACCTTGACGGCCATAAGTGGGAGTGGTTCAAATAGGAAATATGTGCGTATGGCCGATGACGCGGGCCACAGTGCCATCGGAGTGATAGGCACGAATGTGGCTGAGAACCATGCTTTTGTGTATCTGAGCCGCGAGCTGCACCGTTGCGGTGTGGATGTGCCACGGGTGTATGGCGTGAGCGCCGACGGGCTGCACTACTTGCAAGAAGATTTGGGCGATGTGTCGCTATTCTCGCGCCTTGGCAGCGAAGATGGCGAAAGGCTGGTGAAGGAGGCTATCAAAAGTTTGGCTCACCTGCAATGCCGCTGCGAGCCTGACTGGGAACAGCCGTTTCTGGAGAAGCCGTTTTCTCGCAGGCAGATTTTCCGAGACTTAAACTATTTCAAATACGAATTTTTGAAGCCGGCAGGCATTGAGTGCGATGAGGATAGGCTGGAGGATGATTTTGAGAGTCTGGCCTCGGAACTGATGTCCACACCCAAAGAGCTGTGGGGGTTCCTTTATCGCGACTGTCAGAGCCGCAATGTCATGATTCACGAAGAGCGACCGTATTGGATTGATTTTCAGGCAGGAAGATATGGACCGATTGTTTATGATATAGTGTCGCTGCTGTGGCAGGCAAAGGCCGGCTTTAGCAGCGAATTTAGAGAGGAGTGCCTGCGGCTGTATCGCGATGAGGTGGCTCGCTACCGTGAGATTCCTGCTATTGATTTTGAGCGACTTGTGAAGGCGTTTGCCCTGCTGCGCACATTGCAGGTGCTCGGAGCATATGGCTTCAGAGGATTGGTGGAACATAAGGCGCACTTTCTTACCAGCATACCGGGCGCGCTGCGCAATCTCAGCGAGCTCTGCGGCGGCTCTCTTGGCGAAGACTATAAGACAATAGCCGAGGCTGCACACCAATTGTGTGAGCTTAAGCGATTTAAACCTGTTGAGCCGGCCGGCGAGGGGGTGCTGAATGTAGAAGTGTTTAGCTTCTCATATAAGAAAGGCTATCCGGAGGATTTGAGCGGCAACGGCGGCGGATTTATGTTCGACTGCCGCGGCCTTCACAACCCCGGACGATATGAGGAATATAAACGGCTCACAGGCCGCGATGCGCCGGTGAAGGAATTTCTGGAGCAACGGGGTGAGATTCAGCCGTTTTTGGAACATGCACTGCAACTCACCGACACCACAGTGGCACGCTACGTGGCACGAGGATTCTCCAACATCCAAATCGGCTTCGGTTGCACCGGTGGTCAACACCGTTCGGTGTATAGTGCCGAGCACACTGCCCGTCACATAGCCGACAAATTCGGAGCTAAAGTCAGGGTGCACCTACGCCACTTGGAGCAAGGCATAGATTGCTTTGTGAAGGCAGATGAATAAAGGAAATGTGCTAAGAAGTGTAAAGAAGTAGAAATCAAGATGAAAGCAATGATACTTGCAGCCGGTCTGGGCACCAGGCTGCGCCCATGGACATTGAGCCACCCTAAAGCGCTGGTGGAGGTGGCCGGCATTCCGATGCTCGAGCGAGTGATAGTGAGCTTGAAGGCTCAGGGTGTAAGCCGAATTGTGGTCAATATTCACCACTTTGGAGAGCAGATTATCGACTTTTTAGCGGCCCGGAATTTCGGAGTAGAGATTTCGGTGAGCGACGAACGCGGCTGCCTTCTCGACACCGGTGGCGGCATAGCCCACGCTCGCGACTTACTGTTGCGCGACAGTGAACCGTTGTTGGTGCACAATGTAGATATCCTGAGCGATGCGCCGCTGCGCAAACTTATGGAGGCGCACAAGGCCGCAGAACCAATGGCTACCCTGCTGGTGAGCAGCCGAAAGTCGTCGCGCCGACTGGTGTTCAACCGCGCTTCAATGCAGCTCAGAGGATGGCACAATTTAAATAGCGGAGAGTTCAAGCCGGCAGGATTCAGTCCTGAAGGCGCGAAGGATTTTGAATTGGCTTTCAGCGGCATTCATGTGCTCGGCATGGATGTGTTTGCAAAGATGGATGAGCAAGGATTCAAAGGCGCATTCCCCATTATGGATTTTTATTTAAAGGCCTGCTCGGAAGAGAGGATTCTCGGCTTCGAGGTTGAGAAGCTCAACCTTATAGACATAGGAAAGCCCGAGACATTGTCTCAGGCTAACATACTGTTAAATCAAGCTTAATAAAGTGGGTGGTTGTCGGCGCAAAGGGGGCAAAGAGACGCCGAAGGTGGAGGTTGGTGTAACCATGTCCACCGGAGAAGTTGCAATTCCTTTATATAGAGCGAAGTTGATACAGATACTCTACATTACGAAATGCGATTGTCGCTCCTTCTCAATGAGCTGATTGAGTTCCCGTTTTTTGACGTTGAACTGAATCACGCAGCCCAGGATGAGCAACACGAGTGCAGTGCCACCGAGCCACCAAGTAATGCTGAAACCTGTGGTGAAGCAGGAAGCAATGAGGAGAGCGGCTCCGATGGTGTAGAATAGTATTGCAAGAGTTTTCATAATATAAATTTTTTAAATCTTTATATATATAACAAACTCTACGCAAAAAGGGTTGATGGGGAGGTAAAAATTTTTTTGCCGGCCAATAGATCGCTACCGAGCACTACCCCACCCTGATCAGAGAGTAGGCATATAAATGACCACCTCTCACAGCAAAGAATTGTAAATCAGTGCATTTGCAGCACCGAGCAATAGCAATTCAGGCAATGGGGGGCTAATCAGCCACATTGAAAACGGGGATACCTCTTGGCTATGCGGGAAGAAGATCCGACATCTGCTTTTGGAGTTTGGCGGCTTCGGCAGCAGCGGCTTGCGCGAAGTCTTCGCCGGAGGAGGCATAGATGATGCCTCGAGAGGAATTGACGAGCAGACCGCAATCCTTAGTCATGCCATAGCGGCACACCTCCTCGAGAGAGCCGCCTTGTGCGCCTACACCGGGCACAAGCAGGAAGCTATCGGGGGCCACTTCTCTCACCTTAGCAAAGAGTTTGCCTTGAGTGGCGCCCACCACATACATCATTTCATCCGGTGAAGCCCAGGTAGATGAGGTGCGAATCACGCGCTCCCAAAGCGGCATAGAGTCAGTGCCCTCAATAAATTGGAAGTCATGAGAACCTTTGTTGGAGGTAAGAGCGAGCAGAATCACCCATTTGCCATCGAATCCGAGGAAGGGGGTCACAGAGTCTTCGCCCATATAAGGAGCCACTGTGAGGGCGTCGACGTGCATTTTCTCGAAAAATGCGCGTGCATAGAGAGCGGCAGTGTTGCCTATATCACCACGTTTGGCATCGGCTATAACAAAGTGATTGGGATAGTTTTTGTGGAGGTAGTCGAGGGTGAGGTGCAGGGCAGTCATAGATGTGATGCCTTCACTCTCATAGAAAGCGAGATTGGGTTTATAGGCCACACAATAAGGTGCGGTAGCATCGATAATTGCTTTGTTGAAAGCGAATATGGGGTTAGGCTCGGAGCTGAGGTGAGCAGGGAGCTTCTTAATGTCGGTGTCGAGGCCTACACAGAGGAAGGAACGGCGCTTAAAAATCTGGTTTACAAGTTGTTGGCGATTCATAATATAATGGTAGGATGTTAAAGTTCCGATTCTTTGAGTTTCTCTGCATTTTCGGCCACAATGAGGTGGTCAATGCAGTCTTGGATATCGCCGTCCATGAAGGCGGAGAGATTGTAGATAGTGTAGTTTATGCGGTGGTCGGTGATACGGCCTTGCGGATAGTTGTATGTGCGGATTTTAGCGGAGCGGTCGCCTGTCGACACCATAGTTTTGCGCTTAGAGGCGATGTCGTCGAGATATTTTTGGTGCTCCTTGTCGTAGATAAACGTGCGCAGGCGAGAGAGGGCGCGCTCTTTATTTTTAGGTTGGTCGCGAGTCTCGGTACACTCAATGAGAATCTCCTCTACCACACCGGTATTGGGGTTCTTCCAATTGTAGCGCAGGCGCACACCCGACTCCACCTTATTGACGTTCTGACCGCCGGCACCACCGCT
>CAYVAK010000135.1:0-4779 GCA_964448425.1 uncultured Sangeribacter sp. | reverse complement strand
GCTTGCGCATCCTGTGTGGCCTCCGCGGCTTGCGTAGGCTCTTCGGCAGCTGTCAGCGCTCTCCGACGGCTCTTCTCCAGACGCTCATCGGTGCGCGACTTCCATTTGCGCGGCCCGAGCACACTCTCAACATCGGCATTGTAAATCACCTCGCGCGATATGAGCATATCTCTTATTTCTCCGTGCTTCTCGGCATACTCCTTCAGTATCGATTTAGCACGCTCATATTGCTCGTCGATGATGCGGGCCACCTCTTCGTCGATAATGCGTGCCGTGGCGTCGCTATACGGCTTTGAGAACCCGTAGGCCTGACCCGTGGAGTCGTAATAGTTCAGATTCTTTAGTCGCGGACTTCCGCCATATATCATCACAAGCGAGAGGGCTGTCTTGGTGGCCTTCTCAAGGTCGTCGCTCGCGCCGGTGCCTATCTTGCCCGTGAACACTTCTTCGGCAGCTCTGCCGGCCAAGCCGGTACAGATAGAGTCGAGCATAGCTTGCAAGGGGAGGTAATGGCGCTCTTCAGGCGCATACATTGCGTAGCCGGCAGCTCTGCCGCGGGGCACGATGGTGACTTTCACCAGCGGATTGCCATATTCTATCATCCACGACACTAAGGCGTGGCCCGCCTCGTGGGTGGCTATTGCTAATTTCTCTTCGTCGGTATATACCACCGACTTCTTCTCCAAGCCGGCTATGATGCGGTCTACTGCCTTGCGGAAGTCCTCCATATCCACCTCCTGCTTGTTGCCGCGTGCCGCTGTCAGTGCCGCCTCATTGCACACATTCGCCAGGTCGGCACCGGAGAATCCGGCTGTCTGTCTTGCCAGCTGCTCCACATCGAGCGAGGCGTTGACCTTGATGCCGCGCAGGTGCACATTCAGAATCTCCACACGGTCGGTGAGCTCCGGAAGGTCTACATATATCTGCCTGTCGAAGCGTCCGGGGCGCAACAACGCCTTGTCGAGCATGTCGGCACGGTTGGTGGCCGCAAGGATTATCACACCATTGTTGGAGCCGAAGCCGTCCATCTCTGTAAGCATCTGATTGAGAGTGTTTTCTCTCTCATCGTTGGCTCCCATATTCGGGTTCTTGCCGCGGGCTCTACCCACAGCATCAATCTCATCGATAAACACTATGCACGGTGCCTTCTCCTTGGCCTGCTTGAAGAGGTCTCTGACGCGAGCCGCGCCCACGCCCACAAACATCTCCACAAAGTCGGAGCCCGACATGGAGAGAAACGGTACATTGGCCTCTCCGGCTACTGCCTTGGCCAGAAGGGTTTTACCTGTGCCCGGAGGGCCCACCAGCAGCGCGCCGCGAGGTATCTTGGCGCCCAGCTCTGTGTAGCGCTGAGGGTTCTTGAGAAATTCTACTATCTCTTCTATCTCTACTTTCGCCTCGGCAAGGCCCGCAACATCCTTAAATGTCACATTCGTGCCGTTGTTCTTGTCGAATAATTTCGCTTTCGATTTCCCAACATTGAAGATGCCGCCGCCGGTGCCGCCGCCATTCATCTTTCGCGACATGAACACCATAAACAGCACAAACAGCAAGATAGGCCCGAAATACCAGAATATCTTCATCAGGTCGCTGCCGTTCTCGTAGCTCACACCTATGGGCTGCTTCCCCTGCTCGCGCAAGGCGCTGTTCCATTGGTCCAGACGCTCGTCAAATCGGTCGGCCGACGAGGCTTGCGTCTCTATCTTAACCTCCTCATTTCCGGTAGTGGTAATGCCTTGAGCCTTAGCTCCTTCTGCTGTCAGCACACCTTCCACAGTGGCGTTCTCGCGGTTCACCACTATCTTGCTCACTTGGCCGTTGACCACTGCGTTGCCAAACTCAGTAAACTGCACCTTCTTCACCACTGCATTGTCGTTGAAGTGATACAGCGAAAATAGCGACAAGGCTATCAGCGCGTACATCCAATACATGTTGAATAAGGGGCGTTTGCTATTCCTGTTGTTGCCTGAGTTGTTCTTGTTGGGTGAGTTGTTGATTTGCATTATATGTTGTAGCTTCTACGGCCGAGAGTTTCCGTTGTGAGGTTAAACTTTGTGTATTCTATTTTCCCCGAACCCTGTGCATCGCTTGCGCGATTAATCAAGGTCGGGTCTATTTGTTATAACACCGTCGGCCCATAATTGTTCGATGGCGTAAAATTCTCTTGTCTCCGGCACAAAGATATGCACCATCACAGAGCCATAGTCTATCACTATCCATGTGCTGTTGCGGTAGCCGTCGTAGTTCACCGGCTTCACCCCGAGCTCCTGCTGCACACGCTCCCTGACACTGTCGGCTATTGCCGACACCTGTGTGGGTGTGTTGCCTTGCGCCACTACATATGCCAGTGCATTGGCCACATGAAGGTGCGAGAGGTCGATTGTGGTGATTTTACGCCCTTTCTTATCCTCGATGCCCGCTATCGCTGCATCGACGAGCTTCTCTATATCGTTATTTTTCTCCATATTATTACAACAATCCAAGTCTCTTTTTGATTAGAAAAAAACTGTGCAACGGGCAGTGTGGCCCGTTACACAGCTTTCTGTATCATCTTCCAAAGAGCATACTTTGTTTAGAAGGGGAGGTCGTCGGTGGCTTCGCTCTGAGCAAATGTCTGAGTGGCAGCGGGCGCCGGTGCGGCTGTGTTGCCAAAGGGGTCGCCGAATCCTGCTGCCGGCGCGGCCTGCTGACCGGCGGCGTTCACAGGAGCTGCTACTACGCCTTTCTCTGCCTTCCATGCGCGTACATCGGTGTACCAACGGCCGTTGAATTCGCGGCTCTCAAGGTCGAACGACACGGTTACTTCCTCTCCAAGATTGAGAGCAAATTGGTCTACACGGTCGCCGAAAAAGTCGAATTTCACTTTGCGAGGATAGTTGTCATGTGTTTCAAGCACATATTCTTGTTTCTTCCAAGGGTTGCCGGCTTTGCTTGTGCCTTGTTGCAAAGGTAGCACTTGGATAATTCTGCCTTGTATTTCCATTTTATAATTGTGATATTTATTTCAGTTGATAAATGTCGATGCATTCTTAATTGCTTGGCACCGAGCACGATGTGAGTCTTTTCTAAATAAAAACTCAATCGTTGCAGAGCTCTCCTTAGGGCCTTATTCACCCCTCGGCCTGCGCCACACAATGTAGATGCGAAGTTACAAAAAATCTTTCATTCACCAAAACAATCCGGCCCCCGCACCTCATTTTTTGCGCATTTTTTTGCGCAATTATTTGCCGCCCCTCACTGCCGCTCCTTCTCTTTATCGGCTGTGGGGTAGGGCGCGAAAAGGCGCGGAGTGTGGTAAGTGAAGCGCCGGCCTCGATAGCTGAATTCCTGCGCCACCCATTCCTTGCCCGCCTTCTCGTATATCCGGTTGCCCGCAAGCGGCGCGCTTTCCTCTGCGTCGCCATCCTCCTCTCTTGCGCTGCCTGTCTCTGCGTCGCCATCCTCCTGCTTCCACGGCTCTATGTAGCTTCCACGGCTCAAGGTGAGTCGCTCACCTATCTCCCCGCTCTCAAGAGCCTCAGAGGCCTCGCTCGGCAGCACAATCAAGGGCGGCTTGCGGAAGTAGTCCTTATATGTGGCCAGCAGATACGCCTCGTTCACATCCGGCACCGGGCGCAGGCGGCTGAGGGTCAGCGGCGATATGTCGTAAAGGCCGCTCACATCCTCCATCACCACGCCATCCTCGCTCGCCAAATATTCCGCCTCCACCTTCTCGGCTTCAAGCCCCAGGCGCACTTGCCATGCCGCTGTGAGCCCTTGTTGAGAGAGCAATGCAGCTGCAAGTAGCCCCGCAGCCATCATGGTCCGCCTACGGCTTACAATGGGTGAGTAGGTGTCGTAAATTCTTAATCCTATGCGCATTATGGCTATTAGAGCAAACAGGTCGGCAAACCATCCGGTGCGCCCCTCTACGCCCGACCATGCGCTCACTCCCATCGAGATTACAGCCGCTCCGGCATAGATGCCGCTCACTCCTCGCCGCTCGACGCTCACCACCTTACGCCACCGCTTATTCATGACTGCCACGCCTAACAGCAGGAGCATAGCCACAGCAATGATGTCCGACATCAGCACCACCTCAATCATCCTGCCCACGTTCGTATCCGTGTCGCCGGCACGCAAGGATAGCGCCGGTGAGAACACCACTATGCAGATGCCCAAAGCCAGCCCTACCATAGGCAACAGGTGCCTGCCTCGCGCCCCTCTGTTAAGCAGAGTGTAGATGCACAGGGCTATCAGCACCGGCACCGAAGCACCTTCGTGGGCCGCTCCGGCTGCTATGGCCAACGCTGTGACTGCCACTGTTTTAAGTACCGACTGCTTCCGGCCCGAAGTTATGTAGCCCACAGTGAGCAGAATCAGCACAGAGCTCCACACATAGTTGAAATGCACCGCAAACACATAGAAGGCATCCCACCAGGGCAGCAGCCACATCAGCGCCGTCAGCACAATCATGGCGCCCACCGGCCGGCGCGTGCACTCGGCCTTGGAGATAGCCTGATAGCACATCATCCCGATAGCCAAGCCACACAGCCCGGCCAACAGCCAATGAGGTATATTAGTCAGAATAGGGCAGAGGAAATCGCCTGTGCGGCCGTTCACCATCTTCCAGTGGTCCACACACAGATTGTAGAATCCGCTCCAAGAGTGCTCATAGAAGTCCGGCCCGCTAAAGCAGCTGCGGTACCTCCAATCGTCGCCCGCATAAGGAGTGAACAGCATAATAAGGGCATTGACCACAGCCACCGCGACCGTAGTCCAAACCACAAACCTATCTGC
>CAYVAK010000134.1:0-4798 GCA_964448425.1 uncultured Sangeribacter sp. | reverse complement strand
GATGCTGAAAAAGGGCTTGATTTTTTAGATACTTTTCACTAATTTTGCAAATTGCTATGGAGTATCAAAGTCCTACACCCTCAAAATCGCGCAAGATTGTGGCCAAGACGCTGCAATTTCTCATCCCGGCTGCCATCACGGTGGCCCTCGTCTGGTATATGTTTACCCGCATAGATTTCACGGAGCTTTGGCAGACGGTGCGTCACGGTGTAGACTATAAGTGGATTATATTCGCGATGCTGCTCAGCGTGTTCAGCCACATATTCCGGGCTATGCGCTGGCGACTACAGCTTCGCGCAGTGGATATACATCCTCCCTTGCTCCCTCTTTCCTGCTCCATATTCGGCACCTATGCGCTCAACCTTGTGTTCCCCCGCTTGGGCGAAGTGTGGCGTTGCACCTACATAGCTCGCAGGGAGCGTGCTCCCTTTGCCACCGTGCTTGGCACTATGGTGGCCGACCGCCTCACCGACACCCTAACAGTGTTTATGCTCCTGCTGCTCACTTTGGTAGTGGCTACTTCGCAGATAGGTAAGTTTTTGGCTAAATATCCGCTCGGACAGGGCCTTATCGACACCATTAGCAATCCGCTCACATGGGTGGCGCTTGTGGTGGCGGTTGCCTTGATACTGTTGGCGTGCCGCCTGCTGCGCAACACCCGATTGCTCCGTGGCATAGCAGCCAAGTTGCAACAGGTGTGGCAAGGATTTGCCGTAGTTGTTAAGATGAAAGGGCGTCGCCGCTTCCTGCTGCTCACCCTGGCCATCTGGGGCTGCTACTATTTCCAGCTCTATTTGGCATTCTTCGCCTTCCACTGCACGCTCGACAACTGCTTCGGCCCCGGCACCGCTTTCGGATTGGTGCCTTGCCTTGTGGCTTTTGTGTTTAGCTCCATCGGTATGGCCGTGCCCTCGCAGGGTGGCTTGGGTCCCTGGAACATATGTGTAGTGTTTGCCCTCATGCTCTACGGCGTGGATGAACCCTCAGCCACCTCCATGTCGATAGTGGTGTGGAGCGCGCAGACCATAATGCTGATCATACTTGGAGTGTTCACCGCCCTCTACACCTCGCGGTCGCAATCTCCAAGACAATCATAACTACCTATATATCAATCTGAAAAACTCTTACACTCAAAAAACTTAAGCTCATGTTTGACAACAAGGAAGATGACCAGAAGCAAGACGACTTCTTCGAGAAAATAGTGGAAGAAGAACCACCCAAACCCAAGGCCCCGGTAATCCCGCCCTCCGACCCCCGATATTGGGAGCAAGAAGAGTCGCCCTGGGAACATCTGCGCGGCTTTTGGCCCTCCAACCGCAAGCTCCTGCTCATAGGTGGGGCTGTGATTGTTGCGCTCCTGCTCTTCTTGGGCCTCAAATACATATTCGGTACATATGAAGAGGAGTGTGTGGAATACGGATATGTGGACACCATCCAGAGACGCGGCGAATATATCAAGACCTACGAAGGCTCGCTGATAAGGTACCGCGAGATACACGACACCACCCGTGTCTACACCACCGACTTCATCTTCTCCACCCCCGATGCTCAGGGTCGGCTGCTTCAGCGCTTCCTGGGCTCCGGCCGTCCGGTGAAAGTGACATATAAAGTCTACAATTGTGTGCTTCCCTGGCGAGGTGAGCGCCGCGAAGTAGTGATGAGAGTCGACACTATTTCGCCCGACTCCATCCTGCCTCCCGAGTTTGATGCGCGTGCTTACGCCCACCCGGCCGTCTGCGACACCATTTACAAGACTAACTAAAAGATTTTCAGATAAAATAGCGCAGGTTAGAAAAATTTTTACTACCTTTGCGCCAAATGCGCGCTACGGCGCTGCATATCCTATTGGCTGACAAACCTATTAAACTTAACTATAAAATTCTTCACCATGAAGTTTATCTCCAAAATTAAGTTGGCTCTCATAGCCATGCTTCTCCCTTTCCTGGGAGCTAAAGCTGTGGGATGGCCTGCCGCCTACGAGGGAGTGATGCTCCAAGGATTCTATTGGGATTCTTACAGCGAGACAAGCTGGAGCAAACTCACCGCGCAAGCCGATGAGCTGTCCAAATACTTTAAACTTATCTGGGTGCCCAATAGCGCCAAGGCTGAAGGTAGCCCCACCATGGGTTATCACCCTGTGTATTGGTTCACCAACCACAATTCTTCTTTTGGTACCGAGGCTCAACTCCGCACCATGATTTCTACTTTCAAAGAGAAAGGCACAGGCATCATTGCCGACGTGGTTATCAACCACCGTTCGGGCGTGAGCAACTGGACCAACTTCCCCTCCGAAACTTGGAACGGCACCACCTATAAGCTCACCGCCGCCGACATTTGCCGCGACGATGAGGTTAACGGCCAGAGCGGCCAAGAAACCCCTACCGGCAACTACGACACCGGCGAAAGCTGGAGCGGCTCGCGCGACCTTGACCACACCAGCACAAATGTGCAAAACAACTGCAAAGCTTATGTGAAATGCCTCCTGACCGACTACGGTTACGCCGGCGTGCGCTACGACTTTGTGAAGGGCTACGCTCCTCAATACACCAAGATGTACAACCAAGCCAACAACGTGACCTACTCAGTAGGCGAGTGCTGGGATGGCAACTACGACACCGTGAAGACCTGGATTGAGGGCACCGGCAAAGAGTCGGCAGCTTTCGACTTCCCCTTCAAATATGCCGTCAATGAGGCCTTCTCATCGGGCGACCTCAGCAAGCTCGTTTGGCTCGCCAACGGTTCCAACCCGCAGCCTGCCGGCCTTATCCACTACGGATATCCCCAGTTGGCCGTGACATTTATCGACAACCACGACACCTATCGCGACGGTTCCAAATTCACCGGCAATGTGCTCCAGGCCAATGCATTCATGCTCTCATGCCCCGGCACACCCTGTGTGTTCTGGCCCCACTACACCGCTAATAAATCAGCTATCCAAGCTATGATCGAAGCCCGCAACGGTGTGGGCATCAGCAACACCTCAACAGTCACCGTACTCGAGCACACCAGCGGCGCTTATGTGGCTGAAGTGGTGGGTAGCAAAGGCAAACTCTGGGTTAAGATAGGTAGCTCCTCACAATCCCCCTCCGGCTCCGGCTACACCAAGAAAGCTTCCGGCTCCGGCTACGAGATTTGGACAACCGCCGAAGGTGGTGGTGGCGGCGGTTCCACCACTCCTAATGATCCTACCGAAGATGTGACCATCTACTTCGACAACAGCTCTACCGGCTGGACCACCCCCTACATCCACTATTGGGGCGCTTCCGAAAGTACTTGGCCCGGTGTGGCTATGACCAAAGTCTCCGGCGACATATGGAAATATGTATGCCCCGCAGGCACAACCGGTATCCTCTTCAACGCAGGCGACGGCGATGCCACTAAGACTGCCGACTTCACTGCCATCAACAACCACCTCTACAACACTTCCGGCGACCAAGGCGTTTACTCCGGCACCGGTGGCACCGGTGGCGGCGGTGGCACAACCACCGACGGTGTCAACATCTACTTCGACAACACCTCTTCTGCTTGGACCACTCCTCACATCCACTATTGGGGCGGCTCCGAGAGCGCATGGCCCGGTGTGGCTATGACCAAATATAAAGACAACGTTTGGAAATACACCTGCCCGACCGGTACCACCGGTATCCTCTTCAACGCAGGCGATGGCGATGCTACCAAGACTCCCGACTTTGTAGCCGTTAACAACCACCTCTACACCACTTCAGGCGACCAAGGTACCTACTCCGACGCTGAAACCGGCGGCGGTGGAACCGGCACAGGCGGTACCACTGTTGGCGATGCCCCCGCAGTGCTCTACCTGATTGGCGACCTCCCCGACCACCACTGGGAAGCCAACTATGCTGTTGAGATGACCAAGAATGGCGACAAGTTTGTGGCCAATGATGTTGAACTCGAGGCTTCACTTAGTGGCTACGCCTACTTCAGCTTCGCCACAGTGCTCGGCACCACAGCCAACGACTGGGACGGCGATGTGGAAGGCTCAACCGGCGGCCTGAACAGCGGCGACCGCTACGGCGCCGTGGCTTCCGACACACAGATATCCAATGGTGAGTCGCTCGAAATGCGCCTCTACGCTGTAGGTGTCGACGCTTCTGCTTGCTCCGCCTGGCAGATTGCCCCCGGCACATACACCTTCACCGCCGACTTCTCAACCGGTAAGGTGACAATCGGCGACACCAATGCCGTTCAGACCATCGCTGATGGCGACGACCTTGCCACCCCAATCTACTTCAATCTCCAAGGCATTCGAGTAGACAACCCCACTCGCGGCTCATTCTACATTGTGCGCCGTGGCACAAAAGTGACAAAAGAAATCATCCGATAACAGGCGCGAGGCCCTTTGAGGCTTCCGTCCACCCTCACACTCCGGAGGCTGTGTCAAAAATAGACACAGCCTCCGTTGTATTTAGCCGGATGGTGGGCGAGAGGAATTTTTCGCGCGGATATGCATCGGGCGCCGGAATGAGCTTATTTGGGGCTGTCGGAGTGATGTGGTGGGAGATGTTGAATGGAATTGGTGGTGAAATGATGCTTTTGGTGGCGAAATGTTGGAATTGACGGGTGATTGTGGATATATGCTCTTAAAAACGACAAATAGGAGAATTTTTGGCTATCGGGTGGTGGAATGGGCGAGAAAGGTATCAGGCGGGGGAGGGCCGAAATAGAGTTTATTGGGGAGGTAAATTTTGCAATAAAAGTGCATAAAATATGTAAATTGCGAAAAATAGCAATTTTTTTAATGAAATATTTGGAGAATTAAATCTCATTAATTAAATTT
>CAYVAK010000133.1:2174-4827 GCA_964448425.1 uncultured Sangeribacter sp. | reverse complement strand
ATTTGGCCCTTCTTGGCAGCGTCGAGCATCTTCTTGCCCGGGATTAGGTAAATCTCCAGGCGACGGTTGGCTGCGCGCTTCTCCATAGAATCGTTGGCCTCACCGACACTCTGCGCCGTGCCCGCTTCGGTGAGCGGATCCGATGCCCCGCTCGCTGAGGGGAACACGTAGGTGGTGTTATAGCCCGCAGCATTGAGCCAGCGGAACACAGCGTCGACACGCTTGAGCGAGAGCATATCGGTGTATGCCTCCGAGCCGGTGTTGTCGGTGTGCATCACCAGCAGCACCCTATACATATCCTCTACCCCGGGCTTCATGTAGCGGCGCAACGGCTGAAGATAAGTAGCCACGTCGGAGCGAAGCTCGGTGTCGTTGGGTGCAAACAATTTGTCGGAAGGTATAGTGATGATTATCACCTCCTTATTGCGGTAAGTCTCCACATTGGCACCGGTCTTCTTGGGGTTGTAAGAGCCATTGATAAGGCGAGTGGCCTCCTTCTTTTGAAATTCGCGCACCAGGTCGGCCTGCTTACCCAAATCCACCGAAGTGAGAAGCTCACGGTTCGACATGGCGTCGAGCTCCGCAATCCTGGTTGTCCCGTTCTTATTGCCGGCCAAGGCGGGCAATGCCAACAGACACAGCGCGCTAATAATCAAATGTTGCCAAACTTTCTTCATATGCCAATAATGCTTTTATAGTCACTTAATTTAAATCAATCAGACCCTCGGGCAGCTCTACATGGAGGGTGGTCCGCTCGTGGTCTATAGCTATCACTTCAATGCCGGCCACGGGTATATATATCTGATTCTCGGCGCCCTGCACTATGAATAGCAGGTTGGCCGTAGAATCGTCTATATCCACTATTTCGCCAAGAGGCTCGGCGGGGTCGGCGCCCTCCACCACCACCTTCCAGCCTATGAAGTCGGAAGCGTAGCCACCCTGCGCATCATCGGCGTCATCGGCACCATCGGCAGCCTCTTCGGCCCAAGCCCTATACTGCTGCTTATCCACAAAGATGCTCTTGCCCACAAAGAGCTTGGCATCGCGGTCGGAGTCCACCCCGGCCACCTTTATGAGAGTGGCGCTGCTACCCTTAGCCCGCGAGCTCTCCACGAAAAAGGGGGTGAAAATGCCCTCCATATCGCACACAAAGCAGTCGTGGCTATCGAAATAGTCAGGGTCGATGTCGAGCACCGCGTGGAGCTCGCCTTTGATGCCGTGGAGCTTGGTGAAAGCCCCGGCGGCGGTGAGATTCTTAGCTGTAATCACTGTCTGAGAGAGAGTTAGTCGTCGGTACGCACTATGTTGGCGCCCAGTGCGTTAAGGCGTAAATCAATATGCTCGTAGCCGCGGTCTATCTGGTCGATGTTCTGAATGCGGCTCACACCCTTAGCGCCCATGGCCGCTATCAGCATGGCTATGCCGGCACGAATGTCGGGCGACACCATGTTGGTGGCATACAGCGAGTTAAGCTTGCCGCTACCAATCACAGCCGCGCGATGAGGGTCGCAAAGTATGATGCGCGCGCCCATGTCTATGAGCTTGTCGACAAAGAACAGGCGGCTCTCAAACATCTTCTGGTGGATGAGCACACTGCCTGCCGCCTGAGTGGCCACAGTCAGGAAGATGCTCAAAAGGTCAGGCGAGAGGCCCGGCCACGGCGCATCGGCAAAGGTCATAATCGAGCCGTCGATAAAGGTCTCAATCTCATAGCCATCAAGCTGCGGCACAATGATGTCGTTGCCATCCTGCTTCAGAGAGATGCCCAAGCGGCGGAAATTGTTGGGCATAATGCCAAGGTCGTTGATGTCGGTGTCCTGAATGCGCAAGCCGCTACCGGTCATGGCAGCCATACCTATGAAGCTGCCCACCTCAATCATGTCGGGGAGCAAGCGGTGCGTGGTGCCATGCAGAGAGTCCACACCATGGATGGTGAGGCGGTTGGAAGCTATGCCCTCAATGCCGGCGCCCATGCGCACAAGCATCTTGCACAGCTGCTGAATGTAAGGCTCGCAAGCCGCATTGTAAATCGTGGTAGTGCCACCGGAGAGCACAGCCGCCATAATAAGGTTGGCAGTGCCGGTCACCGAGGCCTCATCCAGAAGCATATACGTGCCCTGCAAGCGCTGCGCCGAGGTGATGTCGTAGATCTTCTTATCGAAGATGTAGCGAAACTTCGCCCCCAACTGCTCCAGGCCCAAGAAGTGAGTGTCAAGACGGCGACGGCCTATCTTATCGCCGCCCGGCTTGGGCAGCACCGCATGGCCGAAACGAGCCACCAGCGGACCGATTATCATCACCGAGCCGCGCAGCGACTGCGCCTTGGAGATAAACTCCTGAGTGGTTATATAATTGATATCTATATCGTCAGCTTGAAAAGTGAATGTATCGTGGGCGGGTTGCTCCACCTTCACACCGAGCTCGCGCATCAACTGTATGAGATTGCGCACATCAAGTATGTCGGGTACATTCTCTATGGTGACCTTCTCATCGGTAAGAAGTGTAGCGCATATCACCTCCAACGCCTCATTCTTGGCGCCTTGGGGCACTATCGAACCGCTCAATTTGTGGCCACCTTCAACTATAAAAGTGCTCATGTTTAGGTTTTAATAAGTAGGTTTTTTCTTAATCTCGCGCCGTCCGGCCCTTGCGC
>CAYVAK010000133.1:0-2074 GCA_964448425.1 uncultured Sangeribacter sp. | reverse complement strand
GGCCGCAGCCGCCCTATTTCTTCTTCTTTTTCTTCTTGGCGGGAGCGGCGGCAACAGGTGCCTCCTGAAATTCGTGAAGCAGATACTCCTCCGGATTAAGCGAAATGCGACCCTGCGAATAGATGGCCAAGTCGCGCAATATCTTCGCATCGTCCACACCCTCCTTATTGTGGATAAACTGGAGCTTCTTCATGTGGTGGGCAATCATCGAGATAAGCTTATCCTTGTCGGGACCGTCGTCGAGCGAGGCCACCTTATCTACCATCTTCTCAATATTCTTGCCATAGTGGCGCCAGCGAATCCTGCGGTCGCTATATTCAATGCGCTCCGGCACCGGGTTAAGCTCCTCAGCGGCAACCACTTCCACCGGAAAGTCGACATCAAGCTTAAAGCCCGACATCACATTCAGATGGTCCCAGAGCACCTTAGTGTCGGCCTCCGGAAACAGATTGCTCATATATTTCACAATACTTGCCGCGCAGTTAGTGCGCATCGCCCTATCCTCAATAGTGAGACAATAGTCCACCATATTGTGGACATTCCTGCCATATTCGGGCAGTACTAACGGCTTTTGTTGGGTGTTATATTGATACATCGTAACAGTCTTATTGCGAATTGCAAATTTAGCAAAAAATCATCAATTCCGCAACCCCCACCCACAAATCCCCCCTCAATGCGCAGTCTGTACAGTCAACCCCCATCCGCCCAAACGTCCTCACCCACCGGCACCCCACCGACACCACCCGCCCTCGCCCCACCGGCACACCCCCGCCCCCGCCCTCGCCCACCCGCCAAAACGAAGAAGGGAGACGGCCCGCAGTCGGGTCATCTCCCTTGGTTTAGGGTTCCGTTATCGTAAATGGGTTCCCTGAATAGCTGTGTGTGTATGTCTACTTGGAGGCCGGCTATTATTGAGCAGCGTCCTCGCTCAGTATCTTAAGCATCTCGATAGCTGATTTGGAGATGCGGGTACCGGGGCCGAAGATAGCGGCCACACCTGCCTTGTAGAGGAAGTCATAGTCTTGTGCGGGGATCACACCACCGGCAGTGACCATGATGTCGGGACGTCCGAGTTTGGCCAGCTCGGCTATCACTTGCGGGATGAGGGTCTTGTGGCCCGCAGCAAGCGAGGAGACACCGAGTATGTGCACATCGTTCTCCACTGCCTGGCGAGCTGCCTCGGCCGGGGTCTGGAACAACGGGCCCATATCCACATCGAAGCCGCAGTCGGCATAGCCGGTGGCTACCACCTTGGCACCGCGGTCGTGGCCGTCCTGGCCCATTTTTGCAATCATGATACGTGGCTGACGTCCTTCGCGTTTTGCAAATTCGGCCACCATTCGGCGGGCTTCCTCAAATTCGGGATCACCCTTTTCTTCGCTGCTATACACGCCTGATATGGTTTTGATTACTGCTTTATAGCGGCCCACTACTGCCTCGCAAGCATCGGAGATTTCGCCCAGTGTGGCGCGAAGTCCGGCTGCCTTAACAGCGAGGTCGAGCAAGTTGCCTTTCGAGGGATCCTTCACGGCTTCGGTGATGGCTGCAAGAGCTGCCTTCACTGCTGCCTCGTCGCGATGAGCCTTCACGTCTTGCAGACGTGCTATCTGCTCTTTGCGCACCTCGGTGTTGTCTACCTCAAGAATATCGATGGGGTCTTCGTGGTCCAAACGATATTTGTTGATGCCCACGATGGTCTGTTTGCCACCATCTATGCGGCCCTGTGTGCGAGCTGCGGCCTCCTCGATTTTGAGCTTGGGAAGACCGGTCTCGATAGCCTTAGCCATACCGCCGAGCTTCTCAATCTCCTGTATGTGCTCCCATGCGCGGTGAGCTATCTCGTTGGTGCGAGCCTCTACATAGTACGAACCGCCCCACGGGTCGATTTGTATTGTAACAAGAGTTTCCTCTTGGATGTAGATTTGAGTGTTACGAGCAATACGTGCCGAGAAGTCTGTGGGCAGCGCGATAGCCTCGTCAAGAGCATTGGTGTGGAGTGACTGTGTGTGACCAAGAGCAGCGCCCATAGCCTCGATACATGTACGGCCAACGTTGTTGAAGGGGTCTTGCTCGG
>CAYVAK010000132.1:0-4885 GCA_964448425.1 uncultured Sangeribacter sp. | reverse complement strand
GTGTAGCTATTGCCGATGAAATTTGTGCACAACCTACAAATTTTTTGTTAACTTTGCAGTATGATAGGACTACTGATAATTGTAGGCGTCACAGCCATGATAGGGTTGCTCCTTTGGCTCCACGACAAGAGAGGGCGCAATGCCGACTCCGGCTCGGCCGAAGCCGCTCAAACGCCCGGCACACAAGCCGCCTCCGAAGCCTCGGAGCCGCAACAGCAGCAGTGCTGCGGCCTTCACTTGGTGTGCGAAAAAGACTCCCTCTCGCCATTCTCCACAAAGATAGATTATTACGACGACGAGGAGCTCGACAGGTTTGCATCAAGAGGCGCCGACGACTACTCCGACCAAGAGATTGAAGAGTTTAGAGAAGTCTTGCTCACCATGCGAGTGGAAGATATTGCCGGCTGGTCGCGCTCCTTACAGCTGCGCGGCATCCAACTGCCCGGCGCCGTACGCGACGAGCTGCTCCTCATAGTCTCGGAAGCCCGCACCAACCAATAGTCCCCTTTACCCACGGAACCCCTGCCATATGGAGATACTTACCTACCCATTCTTCCAACGAGCCCTCTTAGGCACAGTGCTCTTATCCATAGCACTGGCAATCATCGGCGTCTACATCATGAGCCGCCGCATGGTCTTCATATCCGGAGGCATAACCCACGCCTGCTTCGGCGGGCTTGGCCTGGGCTACTATCTGGGCATCTCGCCCATCATCTCAGCCGCTATATTCGCAGTGGCCGGCTCTATGGGTGTGGAGTGGCTCTCTCAAAGGCGAAGAGTGCGCAGCGACTCGGCCATAGCCGTGGTCTGGGCCATGGGCATGGCGCTCGGCATCCTATTCATATTCCTTTCGGAGGGCTATGTGCCGGAGCTCAACGCCTATCTCTTTGGTAATGTGCTCACTGTGAGCAACTCCGACCTCTGGGCCTTCGGCATCTTTACCGCCCTGCTCGTTGCCTTCTTCGTTGCGCTGGAGCGCACCATCATGATGGTGGCCTTCGACCCCTCGTTTGCCCGAGTCAACGGTGTGCCCGTGAAGCTCATCGACTATACCATGACCATATTCGTGGCCGTGGCCATTGTGCTCTCCATCAGGCTTATAGGCATCATGATGCTGATGTCGCTCATATCACTGCCGCAGATGATTGCCGAGACTTGGACACGCCGCTATCGCTCCATGATGCTGCTCTCCATAGCGGTGTCGCTGGTGGGCTGTGTGGGCGGGCTCTTTGCCGCCTACTGCCTCTCGGTGCCCGCATCCGCCACCATTGTGCTCCTGCTTGGAGCCCTGTTCCTGCTCACTCGCCTCCGCCCATGAAACTGACACTCAAAATATTACCTCTGCTGATTGCTGGCGGCGCACTGGCACAAACCGCAGCCACTCTTGAGCAGCGGGCAGCCAAAGGTGAGCCCAAAGCCCTATTTATGCTGGCGCAACAACTGGAACAGGGCCGAAACGGCGAAGCGGCCGACACCCTGCGAGCCTTCGCACTTTATCGCCAAGCAGCCGACTCACTCTATGCACCTGCACTCAACTATCTGGGCTACAGCTATTTCAGCGGCAACAGCGCTCTAAAGGCCAACCCCGACAGCGGCCTGAAGCTCATAGAGCAAGCCGCCCAGCTGGGCGACGCCAAAGCGTGCAACAATCTTGGCTGGATTCTCAGCCACGGCGAAGGGGGCATCAAAACCGACATGGAGCAGGCACGACGCTGGTACGACAAAGCCATAAGCCTGGGTTCCGCTCCCGCCATGCAGGGGCTCGCCTCCATTCTGCTCACCGAAGGGGAGAGGCAACAAGCCTTCGCGCTGCTCGACAGCGCCGCCTATCGCGGATTCAAACCCGCCATGCGCCAGATTCTCACCCTGCGCGACTCCCTCTTCCGAGCCACACCTACCCCCGAACTCGTGGCCGAGGCCTCACGCTACTATCACAACGGCGCACCGGAGCTGGCCGCCGCTCTCTATATGAGTGCCACCGAGCGCACTCCCCTCACCCCGGCCGACACCACCGCCCTGGCCGAGGCCTTCGCAATCACTGCCCTGGCGCGAGCTCAAGGCTCACTGCTCACCTACAACTACGACGACTCCCTTATGCGATTCTTCACAGCAGCCTGCATGGGCTCCGCACCGGCGCAATTTATTGTGGCCGAGACCCTTGAGATGCTCCCCGATGCATTCAGCGACCTGCCCATACCCCCCTCCTTATCCTCCCGCCTCGACACCCCGGCCCACCTGTGGCGCTCACAAGCCGCCCAAGCCGGAGTGAGCGACTCCCACACCGCATTCACACTCCTATCTCCCTAACAAGCTGATAGCCCCTCTCAAATAGCCTCTCACCTCGACCATTAACCAACTCACCTCGAAAACTCATCACCATGGACAACCGTATCACACTGCCCAAACGAAGCAACAACCGAAAGCCCGTCACACTCCCCCCTTCGCGCCAAATCACCATTATAGGCGCCAACGGCTCCGGCAAGACACGCTTCATGAACACTCTCGCGGAGCTATGCGGCAACCGCGCATATATGCTCTCGGCTCTCAACTCATTCTTCCCCTCACAGTTCGACACCCCGCCCCGGCCCAGGCCCGGCTCCATTGAGGAGCTCTACACCGAGAAGATTCCCGCCTCGCAGCGCGACAGCCGCCTGCCCGAAATCGATAAGCTATTGCAGATTCTCCTCAGCGACGAGTTTCGATACCTCCTCACCGTCAAGGCCGACAGCCTGCTCTCCGGCAAACCGTTGAAGCTCTCTGCCACCAAGCTCGACACCCTCGCCACCCTCTGGCACGAGATATTCCCCGGCAACCGCATAATCAGCGAAAGCGGCAAAATGATGTTCACCACCGGCAGCGGCGAAAACCTAATCTCCACCGGCCGCCTCAGTAGCGGTGAGAAAGCGGTGCTCTACTACATCGCCGCCACCCTCTACGCCATGCCCTCGGCAGTGATTTTCATCGACAGCCCCTCCATGTTCCTCCACCCCTCGCTGCTCAACAACCTTTGGAACGCCATCGAGGGTCTGCGCCCCGACTGCACATTCGTCTATGCCACCAACGATGTGGAGTTTGTGAACTCCCGCACAGAAAACATCTGCGTGTGGGTCAAAAGCCACAACATCACCGCCGGCGAATGGGACTACGAAGTCTACGGCACCGACGACATCCCCGACGAACTGTTTGTGGGCATAATAGGCACCCGTCGCCCCGTGCTCTTCATTGAGGGCGATGCCACCCACTCCATCGACTCCAAGCTTTACCCTCTGGTGTTTACCGACTACACCGTGCGCCCCTTGGGCAGCTGCAACAAGGTGATTGAAGCCACTCGCTCATTCAACGACCTGCGCCCCATTCACCAGCTCGACAGCCACGGCATTGTGGACCGCGACCGACGCACCGACCCCGAAGTAGACTACCTGCGCCGCAAAAACATTATGGTGCCCGACGTGGCTGAGGTGGAAAACATTTTCCTGCTCGAAGATGTGGTGCGCATCATGGCCAAAAAGCGAGGCAAAGACCCCGACACAGTGGCCGAAAAGGTGAAACGCGCTGTGATAAAGATGTTTGCAAAGCAGAGCGACGCCCAAGCCCTTATGCATGTGCGCCACCGCATGAAACGCGAACTGGAATGCAGGGCCGACGCCCGTGTGCGCTCGGTGGAAGAGCTTCAACTACACCTGTGCAAACTAGTAGACGAAATCAACCTCTCCCGCCAATACAGCAACCTCTCCCGCCAATTTGCCCTCTACAGCCACAATGCCGACTATGCGAGCATACTTAAAGTGTTTAACCACAAGCCGATGCTCCCTGAATCGAATGTGGCCATCCTGCTCGACTACCCCAACAAAGATGCCTACATCTCCGGGGTGCTCTCCCTGCTCAAAGAGCAAGGCGAAGAGGCCTCAAAGCTCCGAGCGGCCATAAAGCGCTGCTTCGGCATCACACAATAGAGCTCGAGCCCCAAAACAGATTATAAGCCGATTTATCGACTATAATTTGGGCGGCAAGATAATTTTTGTTAATTTTGACACATATATAGCAACAACAGGAAAACTTACGGAAACTTTTATGGATACAGTATTACCAATCCTGCGCACTGACCCCTGGCTCGAGCCTTTCGCCGCTGCCATCCAAGGGCGTCACGACGATGTGATAAGAAAACTCAACGAGCTCACAGCCTCTACCAACGGCTCCCTCTCCGGCTTCGCTAACGCCTACAACTACTTCGGCCTCCACCAAACAGCCGAAGGCAACTGGGTGTTCAGAGAGTTCGCTCCCCACGCCACTGAAATCTACCTCATCGGCACATTCTCCAAATGGCAAAAACTACCCGAATATAAGCTCACCGCTATCGGCGACGGCAACTGGGAGCTCCACCTCCCCGCCGACGCCCTCAAACATGGCGACCTCTACAAGATGCTCGTGCACTGGGACGGCGGCGAGGGTGAACGCATTCCCGCCTACGCCACACGTGTGGTGCAAGACGCCGACACCCACATATTCTCAGCCGAAGTCTACGCCCCTAAAAAGCCCTACAAGTTCAAACACAAAAAATTCACCCCGCAAACCAAGCCTCTGCTCATCTACGAATGTCACATAGGCATGTCGGGACAAAATGAAGAGGTGGCTTCCTACAACGACTTCCGCACCAATGTGCTCCCGCGCATCGCCGCCGACGGCTACAACGCAATCCAAATAATGGCCATCCAAGAGCACCCCTACTACGGCTCTTTCGGCTACCATGTGTCCAGCTTCTACGCTGCTTCCAGCCGCTTCGGCACTCCCGACGACCTCAAAGCCCTTATCGACGACGCCCACTCACGCGGCATCGCCGTGATTATGGATATAGTGCACTCCCACGCTGTAAAAAACGAAGTTGAAG
>CAYVAK010000131.1:0-5123 GCA_964448425.1 uncultured Sangeribacter sp. | reverse complement strand
ATGTCGAAATCAAATCTGATTAAAAATCTCGCGTTCGGCTTTGCCGGACTCACCACCCTTATGCTTGTCGTGGCCACCGCAGTAGAAAAAATCTGCGGAGCCACGACGGCTTTTACTTACATATATCAAGCCCCTTGGATGGTGGCCCTATGGGCTGCCTGCGCCGCTTTCTCAGCCATATATCTGCTCATGCGTCGCAAGGCTCTGTCGCTGCCGGCCCTGGGCCTGCACGCCGCCCTGCTGCTCATTCTGACGGGCGCCGCCATCACTCACTTCTGCGGCTTGCAAGGCAAGCTCACCCTGAAGGCCTCCGGCGAGCCCCTGAGCAGCTTCACCCTGGAAAGCGGCGAGAGCTCACCGCTCCCATTTAGCATTGCCCTCATCCGCTCCGGTGTGGACTATTACCCCGGCACCTCCGCTGCCATGGACTACGCCTCCGAAGTCAAAGTGGCCCCAAAGGCTGCCGGCGAGGAGGCCTCCCAAAAGCCTGCCGCAGAGGGGGCGCAAACCTACCGATTGTCTATGAACAACATCCTCTCCCTGCAAGGCTACCGATTCTATCAGACTGCCTTAGGCGACGACTATTCAGTGCTCTCGGTGGCCCACGACCCTTGGGGCATAGGCATCACCTATGGCGGCTACCTGCTGCTGGCGGTCTCAATGTGTAGCTTCTTCTTTGTGCGCAAATCGCGCTTCCGGACGCTCCTGCGCAGCGCCCTGCTGCCCATGCTGCTCCTCCTTGCAGCGCTGCCCGCCTCCGCCTCCGCCTCCTGCGAGGCTCCCGCCACCATCCCTTCGGCTCTGGCCTCCCGCTTGGGCAAGGTAAATGTCTACTGGGGCGACCGTGTGATGCCGCTTCAGACCATGGCTCGCGACTTCTGCCTCAAAGTCTACGGCAGCGACACCTTCCGCGGTCTCTCGGCCGAACAGGTGGTGGCCGGATGGCTCTTCTACTACGACGACTGGAAGCACGTCCCCTTCATCAAAACCGGTGGTGGAGAGGTGGGCTCCCTTATAGGCAACACCGACAAGTATGCGGCCCTCACCGACTTCTTCAGCCCCTCCGGCTACAAGCTCGAGAGCGCCGTGGCCTCCGACCTCTCCGACCGCCGGCTGCGCGAGGTAGATGAGCGAGTGGCCATGGTCACCATGGTGTGCACCGGCTCCGCTTTCAAAGTCTTCCCCATCCCCGAGAGTGCCTCCGGCTCCAAGGCCGATGCCGCCGACGGTAGGGTAGAGTGGTATTCATTTGCCTCCCGCCCGCCCCTGCAGGCCGACTCGCAGACCTACATCTTCATGTCCACCTGCCTTGACAACATCACACGCGAGGTCTACCACCGCCAGTGGAAGAATGCTGCCGACGAGCTCCTTCGCCTGCGCGAATTTCAAGAAGCCCACGCGCCGGCCGGCACCATCCCCTCCGAGCGCCTCAACGCCCTGGAACGCTTCTACAACACCGCCGGCTCCCCCTTGCTGCCCGCCATCCTATGCCTGCTCCTGGGCCTGTGGACCCTCTCCGGCCGCCTGCCCCTCGCCATGCGCATAGGGGAGTGCGCCCTCTTCCTGTGGCTCACCTTCCTGCTCGCCCTGCGCTGGATCATAGGCGGCCATCTGCCCCTCTCCAACGGCTTCGAGACAATGTCGGCCATGGCCTGGCTCTCCCTGCTGGCCGCTGTGGCAGCCTCACTCTCCCGCCGTCGGTTGCCACTCCTTGAGCCCGCCGCAATGATTGTGGCCGGATTAGCCCTGATGGTAGCCTACATGGGTCGCAGCGGTGCCACAGTGAGCCACCTGATGCCCGTCTTGGCCTCCCCCTTGCTCTCCATCCATGTGCTGCTGGTCATGGCCTCCTACGCCCTGCTGGCCATCATAGCCATACTCTCAGCCGCAGCCCTTTGGCAGCGACGCAAAGCCGCCTCACAGGCAGCAGCCCAGTGTCGGCGACTCACCGCCACCTCAGCCATGCTGCTCTATCCGGCCGTGTTCCTCCTCGCCATCGGCATCTTCGTCGGAGCCGTCTGGGCCAACCAATCCTGGGGCCGCTACTGGGGCTGGGACCCCAAAGAGACCTGGGCCCTCATCACCCTGCTCATCTACGCCCTCCCGCTCCACTCCGCCTCCTTCACCCGCTTCAGCACCCCCGCCCCCGAAGCCCCCTCAGCCCCCGAGGGCACAACCCCCGAAGCCTCAGCCGAGCCCTCCCGCCGCCGCAAACCCACCGGCCGCCTGCTCAACATCTACCTGCTGCTGGCCTTCCTGAGCGTGCTGATGACCTACTTCGGAGTGAACTACCTCCTCTTCGGCATGCACTCCTACGCATAGCCTCTCTTCCCTCTTCCCTCTTACCTCTTATCGCCCCCGCAGCCACGCATTGTGAGCAGCAGGGGCGTTTTGCTCTTGCGGCCGTTAAAAATTATTACTAACTTTGCAACTGATTCAATGCGAATCTGTGATGCGAACGTAGTTCTATAAGAGGTATAATATCACCGATAATATCTCACATTTATTGCAAACGGCAATAGACAAAAATACTCCTATAGGCCCCTGCGCGGAGCCTATAACTAACATCTACTCAACCTCTTGCAGCCACCTCCGCGGGCCACAGGGGGGAAGTAGAGATTTGCCCGAAAAAAAGCCGGTTACTTTTTAAAGCTAACATGCAAGCAGCACCCTCATCACCCCGCCTCATCGAGACAATCCTCCGGCTCGCCGACCAAAAAGAGCAAGCCGGCAAACTCCAGATGGCTCGAAAGGCCCGTTTCGCTGCCCAAAGCATCGCCGACTGCTTCGGTCCCCACTGCGACATCCCCCTCCGCGACCTCGACAAAACCCGGCTCGATGCCTACCTGCAATACCTGCGCCGAGAAGGCAAAACCGACAACACCATCTCCAACTATTTCCGAGTGCTACTCTCCACCATTCGCGCCGCCCGCAAAGCCGGTCTGGACACCCCCGACCCCTCACTCTTCAAAGCCTACTTCACCGGCCGAGCCACCTCCACACGCCAAATCCTCACCCCTCAAGCCCTCAAAACACTCCTCTACACCCCCCTGCCTGAAGCCATCTTCAGCCGCACACGCGACATCTTCGCCCTCTGCCTGCTGGGCGGCGGCCTCACCCCCCACAGCCTCAACCCCCTCTCACCAAGGCTCCAAGCCACCCCCGAAGCCCGACAAATACTCAGCCGATACCCCGACGGCGACCTCCTCTCATTCCTCGGCCACAACCCCGAGCCCACCTACCTCCACAACCTCTCCGGCTTAGCCCACCGCCTCAACCTCCCCCTCACCCTCCACCTCGACTCCCCCGCACAAGCCTGGGCCGAAATAGCCAAAACCCTCTCCATCCCACACAGCCTCATCGCCGCCACCATAGGCCGCCCCATCGGCAACCTCAACTACCCCGAGGCCGCCACCCCCTCCTCCGAGGCTGACACCCCCTCCACCGAGGCTTCCGTCGTGGCTCCCTCCTCCGAGGCTTCCGTCGTGGCTCCCTCCACCGAGGCCGAGATAGCCGACGCCCTGCAGCGCGTAGCCCAAAGCCTGGACATCAACATCCGCCACTGGTACGCCATCCGCTGCTACGACGACACCCCCGCCTCCACAGCCGCCCGCATCGAAGCCCTCCCCGGCCTCACCGCCCCCGGCCCAAAACACTTCTACTTCCCCGACAGCCCCTCCGCCTCCTCCACAGGCTCCAAATCCTCCTCCGGCTCCGGCTCCAAATCCACCTCCTCCGGCTCCAAGCAGCCCTCCGCCTCCGGCAAATCAGCCGCCTCCGCAGCCGACAGCCGCAAAACCCCGGCCCGCCAAAACTACATGAAATCAATCCTCTTTGTCAACTGTCCCGACGCCGACATCCTCAAAATCCGCAGGACCATGGCCCCCGCAATCTACGTCTTCGACTACCTCTGCGACAACGCCAAACGACCCGCGCCCATCTCCGACAAAGAAATGAAAACCTTCATGTACCTCTCCGGTCTGGGAGCCGACACCCTGGCCTACTACTTCCCCGAAGAGATAGAGCGCCTGCCCATCTACCGCCACTACAAAGAAGTCACCATCACCACCGGTCCCTTTGCCGGCGTGCGGGCGCGTGTCTACAAAAAGTCGAAAGAAAAGCTCAACGTCCTGGTCCGTTTCGAGCGAGCCAACATCTGCTACACCCTCGACATCCCCTACAGCCTCCTGAGCCCCCTAACCCCCTAATCCCCCCCCCCGCCCGTTGTTACGGGCAAGTAGAAATGTGTCGTATAGTCAAGAAAAACAAGTAATAATCTCATTTAATACTCTCTGTGTAGATGCAAAATATTGTAGATAAAACAGTAGACTCATTAAACATAAATCCAAATACTAATAGTGTCAAATCTCATAAGCATAATTTTAAATTTGATACGTTGAAGGGACTTTTGATTCTTAGTGTGGTGATATCTCATATGTTAGATATACAAAATGTGAAATTAGAGAATCCCTTATATGATCTGATATTATCGTATACGATGCCTGTATTTACGTTGATATCTGGATATTTTACTAGTGTAAAAAGTAATTCCAAATTTTCCAAGTCAACCGCGAAATTAGTCCTGATATATTTTACTTTCCAGGTATATGCCTTCCTTTTAGGATTTACAAGTTTATATTATTTAGCCATCACGCCGTTCTTTCAATTATGGTACATACTAGCTCTATTGGAGTGGAGAGTTATTGTTCATGTGTTTAAATTTCAGCGATTTAATCCATATGTTGTGATTGCCATATCAATATGTTTAGGCTTATTGGTTGGTTTCTTTCCCTCGATATATTATCCATTTTCGCTCCATCGGTTCTTCTCGATGGCTCCGTTCTTTTTGATCGGATTTTACGCTTCAAAGATTAAAATACCGGCCTTATTTAATCAAAGCAGGAAGGTTTATTTGATTGTATTTTTGGTAGCGTTGACATTATACTATCTATTGCCTCGTAATAGCACTTTTACAGAGATATTATTGTATGCCCGTCCTTATTGTCAGGCATCTGATAATCTCATGGTAGGTTTTATGTATCGCGTGGCATTGTATTTTATCGCTATTCCATTGTCTATAAGTATTATAAAATTGGCTAAACCTATAAAGATATTTACTCTTT
>CAYVAK010000130.1:0-5183 GCA_964448425.1 uncultured Sangeribacter sp. | reverse complement strand
ATGATTAATGCCGTGGAGCCCGACACCACCCTGCGCACCGGCAAAGAGTGGGCCGGCGTCTGGACTCGCGATGTGAGCTACTCCATTATCTTGTCGATGGCTTACCTCCAGCCCGAAGCCTCCCGAATCTCACTGATGAAGAAGGTGAACCGCAACGGCCGGATAATTCAAGACACCGGCTCGGGCGGCGCTTGGCCGGTGAGCTCCGACCGCCTGATATGGTCGGTGGCCGCATTTGAAATATATAAGGTCACCGGCGATAAGGAGTGGCTCAGCTACATCTATCCCATAATCCGCGACAGCTTTGAAGACGACTTCCAAGTGACCTACTCCGAGGCCGGCCTTGTGAGAGGCGAAACCTCATTTATAGACTGGCGCGAGCAGAGCTATCCCAAGTGGATGCAGACCGCCGACATATATCAGAGCGAGGCCATGGGCACCGCTGTGGTCCATGCCGCCGGCCTGGATGTGCTCTCCCAAATTGCTTCCCTGTTGGGCAAAAAACAAGAGGCCGCCCGCTACTCCGAAAAGAGCAAGGCCCTCGCTGAAGCCATAAACGAGAAATTCTATATGCCCGAGAAAGGCTACTACGGCATGTACCGCTACGGCGAGAATTTCCCCATTCTCAACCCGAGAGCCGAGACTCTCGGTGAGTCGCTCGCCATCCTTTTCGATGTTGCCTCCCCGCAAAGAGCTGCTGAAATCACCGAAAACAACCCCACCACCCCCTACGGTGCAGCCATTTTCTATCCGCAAATCAAGGATATGGGCTCCTACCACAACAATGCCCTGTGGCCTTTCGTGGGCTCCTACTGGGCGCTCGCAAACGCCAAAGCGCAAAACGAGCAGGGCACCCTGCAAGCCATCGGCGCCGTGTTCCGCCCCGCAGCCCTGTTTGCCACCAACAAGGAGAATTTCAACCTTGACAATGGCGATATTGCCACCGAACTCAACAGCTCGAATATGCTCTGGAGCCTCTCCGGCAATCTCGCCATAACCTACCGAATCCTCTTCGGTGTGCACTTCCTCACCGATGGCTTGGAGCTCGCTCCCTTCGTGCCAAAAGCGCTTGGTGACACCCGCACCCTCACCGGATTTAAATATCGCAATGCCACCCTCAACATCACCGTGAAGGGCTACGGCTCAAAAATAGCATCCTGCACCATCAACGGCAAACCATCCAAACCGTTCATCTCCTCCAAAGCCAGAGGCGAACTGAATGTGGTGATTGAAATGGCCGACAACGATATCGCTCCGATGAAAGTCAATAATGTAGACAACCGCAAGGCTCCGCTCACGCCCCAAGTGCGCGCCGAGATGCAGAACATCGACGGGGTGGACAGCTTCGTGGTGTCGTGGAATCCGATTGAATATATCGCGGCCTACAAAGTGCTGCGCAACGGCCTGCCGGTGGCCACCACTCACCTCACCGAATATATCACCACTATCCCCGGTGAATATCAAGTGGTAGGCCTTGACTCCGACGGCACGGAATCGTTTGCCTCACAGCCTGTGAGCAATCAGCCTCAATACATCTATCAGATGCCCGGTGAGGCCACAACCGTCAGCTCCCCCGAAGTGTCGTATGCTCCCTCAGAGCCGGTTATCGGCTACCGAGGCAATGGCTTTGTGGAGGTAGACCAATCTACTGAGCCCATCACCATAGATATAGATGTGGAGGAGAGTGGCGAATATGCCATCACCTTGCGTTATGCAAACGGCAACGGCCCGGTGAACACAGAAAACAAGTGTGCCATCCGCACCCTCTTGCTCGATGGTGCTAAGGCCGGCACCGTAGTGTTGCCGCAGCGAGGAGTGGCCAATTGGCAAGATTGGGGCAGCACCAACTCAGTGGTAGTAGCCCTCACCGCCGGCCACCACACCCTCACCATCGCCTATAAGCCCGAGAACCGCAACATGAACCTGGACACCAACCACGCCCTCATTGACCAGCTCACCCTCCGCCGCCTCAATTAACAGGCGATGGAGCGAGATACGCAAAAAACGGGAAATCTCTCGACTTCCCGTTTTTTTGTGTCGTATAATTCGACAAATAACTAACTAATTAATTAACCTAATATCAACATTTATCTATTACCAAAAATCTATTAACTCATTCCTGTATTGTGGTGCCTTTCATAAATCTGAAATTAAAATAAAGTTTCAGACCATCTTAGCTGTTTGTGAGTCGCTCTCCGTTGCCGGAGTGGAACCCTTATCCTCTGAGCTTTTTTTCTCGTTGGATATAATTATAACACTCCGAAGCCTGAATGGTTCGATTTAATTGATATAGAATTTCACTAAAAGAGTATATTTTAACATTTGAAGGGTCTGAAACGACCTGTTTAAAAGCGTTTCGGGGCGAAAAGTTATTGTCGCATTTTATTTTAAGAGTCAAAAATTACACAGTTTTTAACTCTCTAATTCGGAGATTTTGTCTATATTTGCACTATCGCGCTTAGGCGGCTCGGGCTGTTGTGTTCAGCCCCGGGCTTAGGTGCGAGCAAATTATTAAGAAAGACTGAAATGAAAGTAGGCGATACAGTGCGCTTCCTCAACGCAGTGGGAGGCGGCAAAATCACAAAGATAGATGGCCAAGTGGCTTATGTGTGCGATTCCGATGGCTTTGAAACCCCGATGCTTATCAAGGAGCTGGTGGTGGTTCTGCCTGCCGGCCACGACTCCAAAGCCGCTTATGGCAACAGTGCCAAACTGATGTTCGACCAGAAGGCTGCCGATGCCGTCAAGGCGCGCGACCTTCAGGAGCGTAAGGCTGCCGAGCTCACAAAAGATGTCACTCCCGTGGCTCCGGCTCCGGCACCGCTACCGGTGGAGGAGACTCTGCACGGCGAGAAAATCAACCTTACTCTGGCTTTCGAGCCGGCCGACATTAAGCATCTGAGCACCACTACATTTGCTGCCGTGCTGGTCAACGACTCCAACTATTATCTCAACTTCACTTTCCTGCTCCGCGACGACGATGACCGAGCCTGGAAGGTGAAATATGCCGGCGAGGCTGAGCCTAACATGCTTATCGACTTAGCAAATATCTCCAAAGATGAACTGCCTAAGCTGGCAAGTATGGCTGTGCAATGCATTGCCTACAAAAAAGATAAGTCGTTCACGCTCAAATCGCCCATCAGCGCTTTGCTCCGCCCCGACCTCACAAAATTCTATAAGTTGCACTGCTTCCGCCCGGGCATCTATTTCGACAATCCGGTGTTGGAGTTCCCTCTGGTGCACGATGATATGCCGGTGAGAGAGCCAAAGGTCGACAAGGTGGCTCTTCAAGAGGCCCTCGGTGTTAAGACCAAGGAGAATGTGGCGCAACTTCAAGACAAATATCGCAAAGACCTTCGCGGCGTTAAGCCAAAGAAACAGGCTAATCCGGCCGACAACCCGCATAAGCTTCTGCCGCTGATAGAGATAGACCTGCACATAGCCGAGCTTGTGGATACCACTGCCGGCATGGACAATGCCGCTATGCTCGACCTTCAGCTCTCCACAGCCCTGAAGGTGATGTCGGACAACAGCCGTCGCATAGGCCAAAAGATAGTATTTATCCACGGCAAGGGCGACGGAGTGTTGCGCAAAGCTCTCTGGGAGCGACTGCGCAAGTATTATCCCAAAGCCGAGCTTCAGGATGCCTCTTTCCGCGAATACGGCTTCGGCGCCACATTGGTGACCATACATTAGTCGCCTGCCTTTTAAAGCCGCGATTGAAGCCCTCGGCGGCCCCTACAATAGATCTTGCACACCTAAAATATAAGTAATTATGAAAATGCCTGATGAATGGTGGACCTCACCCACACAGAGCGACGACGGTCAGTTGATAATGGTGACCGGGCGCGACGGCCTCGAGGAGGTGATAGCCTCCGGCAAATACAACGACCGAATAGAGGTGACCTGGAAATATGAGCCGGGGCCCGACGGCATGCCCGGCGACGAAGTGGCCGCCCTTATGCAGGGGGTAGACGACGCCCTGAGATCTGCCTTGAAAAAGGAGAAAGCCTGTGTGCTTACCGGCATATATACCGGTGCCGGCGAGCGCAATTGGGTGGTCTACACCAAGAACCCGCGTATTTTCAATTCCGTAATCAACCGTGCGCTGGCCGACTTCCCACTGCTCCCGCTCACTCTTTATGCCGAGATTGACCCCGACTGGGCCGAGTATAAAGAGATGCGCGAGCTCACCTACATTGAGCCCGGCGACGATTGCTGATTTTGTGGGTTGAGCAAAAATTTGTACTTTTGTATGTTCTAACCCTCAAATCTTGCCCATAGGCTTACTATTTGCAAGTTTGACCCGTGATTGCTCAGCCCTGAAAGGGCCTTTCTCCTATCGGGGAGATTGCGCTGCAAGAGAGATTTATTTCATCGCATAAACTATCCTTAAATCAATCATATCGCATAAGATGAATCAGATATCCAACAGAGTAAATTCGCTCTCGCCATCGGCCACATTAGCCATGTCGCAGAAGAGCGCCGAGCTGAAAGCTGCCGGCGTTGATGTGATAAACATGTCGGTCGGCGAGCCTGATTTCAACACCCCTGAATTTGTGAAGCAAGCTGCAAAACAGGCCATCGATGATAACTATTCTCACTACTCACCGGTGCCCGGCTATATGTCTCTCCGCAAGGCTATCGCCGACAAACTCAAGAGAGAAAACGGCATAGAGTTTGCTCCCGAGCAGGTTGTGGTGGGCAATGGCGCAAAGCAGGAGCTTTGCAATGTGCTAATGGCTATTATCAACCCCGGCGATGAGGTGCTGATTCCGGTGCCCGCGTGGGTGAGCTATGTGGAAATGGTGAAGCTCGCTGAAGGTGTGCCGGTCACTATCAATGCCGGCCTGGAGCAGGGCTTCAAAGTCACTGCCGAGCAGGTTCAGGCCGCTATCACCCCCAAAACCCGTGCCATAATGCTCAACTCTCCCTCCAACCCCACCGGCGCCATCTATAGCCGCGAGGAACTCGCTGCGCTGGCCGAGGTGCTCGGTAAATACCCCGAAATAGTGGTGATAGCCGACGAAATCTATGAGCACATCAACTACACCGCTGAGAAGGTGCACAGCATAAGCGAATTTCCCGAAGTGAGGGAGCGCACTGTGATTATCAACGGTGTCTCCAAGGCTTACGCCATGACAGGCTGGCGTATTGGCTATATGGCCGGCCCTGCTTACATC
>CAYVAK010000129.1:4154-5212 GCA_964448425.1 uncultured Sangeribacter sp. | reverse complement strand
CAAATTTTGTGGAACGGGGTCTAAGATAGCTCCGGCCGCAAAAGTCATAGAGGCTGTGTCATAATCCATATGGCGCAGCCTCTTTTATATCGGTGCTTTTGTCGGCTATTTGAGGGGTATGCGAAATTTGGCGAGGATGAGCTCAAATCTGTCTTGAGCGGTGAGGCAGGTGTCCATTAAATAGCCTTTGATGTGAGGCCATTGGCGCAGGCCGTTGTAGTAGAACATTTTAAGGTCGTCGGTGATGATAAATGGCACTATGCCGTGGCGCAGGCATTCTCTAAACATGATTAGGCGTCCCACACGCCCGTTGCCGTCCTGAAACGGGTGGATTGCCTCAAATCGTTGATGAAAGTCCAGAATCTCTTCCATGGTGACTCTCTTTAGTGAGTTGTATTCGTTGAGGAGGAATTTCATTTCAGCGGCTACATCTTCAGACATCGTTGTGTCGGCGCCTCCGACCTCGTTGGGCAGCTGCTTGTATCCCCCTATATTAAACCAATCTTTCGCGGCATCCGAGGTGCCCGATTTTAGCAGCATGTGCAGGTGCTTGATGTAGCTTTCTGTCAATTTGCCTTCGGTGGTGTCAATGATATAGTCGATGGCGCGGAAATGGTTGGTCGTTTCGATAATATCATCCACTCTCACGGCTGAGTCGGTGATGCCTATGGTGTTGGTTTCAAAAATATATCTGGTCTGGAGGTGTGAGAGCCTGCTGCCTTCAATGTGGTTGGAGTTGTAGGTTAAATCAATCTGAATGCGGTGATAGATTCCACCCTTCATTTTGCCGGTCTTTTGTTCCCGCAGGGCAGCCAGCAGTGGCGAAATTCGCTTAGTTTTTTTGCGCTTTGGCGGTTCGGCATCAGAGGGTATGCTCCAGGTTTTACCCACAAGGTGTGCACCCTCAATTTGGCCCGTAGCGCAGTAGTTGCGGGCGGTGCGCGCCGAAATGCCGTGCTTTTCGGCCCAATCGGTGACAGATATAAAATTCATTTATCGGCAAGTTTTTGAATGGTTGTCGGTGCAAATATAGCTATTTTTGCCGATATCGGCAAAAA
>CAYVAK010000129.1:0-4054 GCA_964448425.1 uncultured Sangeribacter sp. | reverse complement strand
GTTTTTGAATGGTTGTCGGTGCAAATATAGCTATTTTTGCCGATATCGGCAAAAACGGATACTTGGTCGGTCTCGGCATGGGGTGAGAAGGGTGGGAAGAAAGGCGGAGCAGGGGGCTGTCGGGGCGGGTGAAATGGCTGCCGAGGTACTTAAAAATGGTTATTTCGGCGGAAAAATTGGTCTTTTGAGCGGCTCCTGTCGGCTTTGGATTTTTGTCAGCCCAATTGCGGCTGTTTTTCTTTGAATTTTTGTTAAATCGGGTCTCGGCGCTTGCATTTTGCAAGCAGATGCGCGAATTTTAGATTTTGAGAGGGCGTATATTTAACATCCTAAATAGTTAAAATATACTAATTCGGGGGGGTAGGCTTGCGCCTGTTTAAAAATAATTTGTAATTTTGCACTCGCAAAAAGGGAGGAAACTACATTCCTGTTGTTCTTCGCTTGTTGTTGCTTTAAATTTTATAAGAGTAATTAGTGATTGATATAAAATAAAGATTGACTATTTGCAGTCCACCCTACTAATGCAAATACATTTTATCTCGTCATTTATCTCAGAACAACCTTATTAAACACATTTTATCTTACTGTTATGAAAGTAGTAAAAGTTACTATTGCACTGTTGTGTGCATTGGCAACCGGCCCTCTTCGCGCTAACGACGTAACAAATTATGCTCAAGAAGGTCGAATGTATGAATCAGTCAGCGGCACCGATGAAGGCGCAACTGATGATGAAAGTTCTAAGGCACAGGTGATTGACACCGGTTTATTTGAATTTGAAGTTACCAAGGCCGCTGATGAGAACGGTCTGGGTGGCGAAGTGAAGCTTATGCATGTATATTCAGGCAACCAAGGTACATGCGAAATCCCCGACACTGTGGAGCATGAAGGCATTGAATATTCAGTAAAAACTATTGCCACAGGTGCATTCTTGTATAATTCTTCAACAAGAGTAGTGGTTCCCTCATCGGTTGAGACAATCGAGGACCACGCATTTTGGGAGATTCATGATGTAATCACAGAGCTTGTGCTCGGTGTTAATGTGAAATATGTGGGCACCGCTGCATTCCAATATTGCGAGGAGCTTTTGGATGTGATATGCCTGTCGCCTAATGCTCCCGACGTTCTCGACTTGGAAGGCAACAGAACATTCCCCGCTCAGATGACTCTCCACATCTCCAACAACTCTGTAGACTCCTACATGGATTCTTGGATTCCCGCTTTCTCCACCGTTGTGGCTCACAAGCTTGATGTCCACGACAATGATGTAACTCTCGACGTTAGCGACGATGCTTTCCAGGTGACCTATTCATGGAGCAACAGTGTGAAGAGTGTGCGCCAATATGTTCGCGACTCATTCCTCACTTGGGTGTCGGACAACGAGGATGTGGCCACTGTCGATGCCAACGGTGTTATCAGCCCGGTAGCAGAGGGTGAGTGTGTAGTGACCGCGACCTCTATTTTCGGTGAAGAGAAGACCATCTCAGTGACAGTGACAGATGAGAATGGTGAAGCTATAACAGGTGTAGATATGGTGACATCTGATTCTGCAAATTTCCGTGCTTATACACTTTCAGGCGTGGAGGTGACCCAGCGTCCCTTGGCCCCCGGCTTCTATGTGATTGTAAATCCCGACGGCACCGCCACAAAGCGACTTATCTCAAAGTAAAAGCAAGTTGACTCTCTACTAAAATACATAGGTAGATTATTATTTAACAGTAAGGAGGCCGGCCAACGCAAGTTAGTCGGCCCCTTTCGTTGCATCAACCCCCGTCCGCGCTTTCGTTGCCTCAATGTTCACCCTATGGGTCGGGTGGAGGTGATGTGCGGGCGCGAGTGGACCTTTGGGGATATAAAAAAGGCTGCATCTATCACAGACACAGCCATTTATTAACTCTAATTTTTTCAATTTTCTAAACGAATATAAACTCTAGTCGTCTTGATGCGACTCGGCGTATTCTTTGAGAAGTTTCTCTTGAACGTCGCCGGGCACGAGCTCGTAGCTGGCAAACTTCATGGTGAACGAGCTGCGGCCACCGGTGATTGAGCTCAGTGAGGTGGAGTAGGTCGACATCTCTTTCAAGGGCACTTTGGCTTGCAGCTTTTCGATGCCGTTTTCGCTCGACATGCCCATGATTATGGCTCTACGGCCTTGGAGGTCGCTCATCACGTCGCCCATGGTGTCGGCGGGTGTGTGGACTTCTACGTCGTAGATAGGCTCCAGAATCTTAGGATTGGCGTTGCGGAAGGCTTCGGAGAATGCGTTGCGGCCGGCCAGACGGAAGGAGATTTCGTTGGAGTCTACGGGGTGCATTTTGCCGTCGTAGATCATCACTCTCACGTCGCGGGCATATGAGCCGGTGAGGGGGCCTTGCTCCATGCGGTCCATGAGGCCTTTCACGATGGCGGGGATGAAGCGGGCGTCGATGGCACCACCTACTATGCAGTTGTACACCACCAGTTTGCCACCCCATTCCAGAGGTATCTCTTGTTTGTCTCTGACGTTGAGCTTGAACTCTTGGTTGCCGAATTTGTAGCTATCGGGTTCGGGCATTCCTTCGGTGTAGGGCTCAATGATGAGGTGCACTTCGCCAAACTGTCCGCTGCCGCCCGATTGTTTTTTGTGGCGATAGTCGGCGCGAGCTGCTTTTGTGATGGTCTCGCGGTAGGGGATGCGGGGCTCTTGGTATTCAATCTGGAGCTTCTCGTTGTTTTCGATTCTCCATTTGAGGGTGCGGAGGTGGAACTCGCCCTGGCCTTTCACAATGAGTTGTTTGAGCTCTTTGCTTTGTTCGATCACCCAAGTGGGGTCTTCCTCGTGCATACGGGTGAGGATAGCGCTGAGCTTCTCGGCGTCGGCCTCGTTGGCGGGCTTGATGGCGCGCTGATATTTAGGTGCGGGATATTTGATGAAGTTGAATTCGTATTCGCAACCTTTCTCGTTGAGGGTGTTGCCGGTGCGGGTGTCTTTGAGCTTGACGCTGGCGCCTATGTCGCCGGCGAAGAGTTTGTCGACGGGTGTGCGGAGCTGGCCGCAGGTGCAGAATATTTGAGCCATGCGCTCTTTGCCGCTGCGGGTCACATTTTCAAGGTCGGCGCCGGCTTTCAGGGTGCCGCTCATCACTTTGAAATAGGTGACTTCGCCGATGTGGGGCTCAACAGATGTTTTGAACACGAAGAGGCTCACGGGGCCGTCGGCGTTGGGCTCAACGGTTTCGGCGTTGACGGTCTCGGGAGCTGGCATATCGCTTACGAAGGGGCATACATTTCCAAGGAATTCCATCATGCGGCGCACGCCCATGTCTTTGAGGGCGCTGACGCAGAACACGGGGAGGATGCTGCGGTCTATGAGGCCTTTGCGGATGCCGTCGCGCATCTCGTCTTCGCTGAGGCGGCCCTGTTCAAAGAATTTGTCCATGAGGGTCTCGTCGTTTTCAGCGGCAGCTTCCAGAAGGGCGTTGTGGAGCTCTTCTGCTTTTTCTTTTTCGCTATCGGGGATTTCGGTGATGGTGGGCACACCGCCGTCGGGGCCCCACTCGTATTTCTTCATCAGCAACACGTCGATCATGGAGTGGAAGCCTGCGCCACATTCCAGAGGATATTGCACGGCCACTATCTTGTTGCCGAATTGCTCGCGCAGCTGCTCCATCACATTGTCGTAGTCAGCTTTCTCGCCGTCGAGCTGGTTGATAGCAAATACTATAGGTTTTTTCAGTTTGCCGGCTGTGCGGTAGATGTTTTGTGTGCCTACCTCTACGCCGTATTGGGCGTCGACTACTATTACGCCGGTGTCGCACACACCCAGTGAGGTGTAGGCGTTGCCCACGAAGTCTTCGGAGCCCGGATTGTCGATCACATTAAGCTTCTTGTTAAGGAATTCGGCATAAAAAACGGTGGAGAACACTGAGTAGCCGTAATCTTTCTCTACAGGGAAGTAGTCACTTACAGTGTTGCCACCATCTATGGTGCCTCTGCGTTTTATAACTCCACACTCGAAAAGCATTGCTTCAGCGAGTGTGGTTTTACCCGAGCCTTTGCTTCCAAGCAAGGCTATGTT
>CAYVAK010000128.1:0-5222 GCA_964448425.1 uncultured Sangeribacter sp. | reverse complement strand
GGCCGCCATAGGGCCGGGGGGAAAAAAGAGGCTGTGCCAATTCTGACACAGCCTCACTTCTAATAAATATTTTAAAAACTAAACAATTAATCCATGAACTGCTGTCGGCAGATCAGGTGTTGGGGAAGTGTTATTTCACAATTAGTTTTACGATGTCGCTACCGGCTTTTACGATGTAGACTCCGGGGGCAACAGGGTAGGTTTCGGCTGCTGCGGCTTTGAGGTCTTTGACGTCGGTTTTGCCGTCGGCAGCGGTTACGATTACGGGCTCACCTTCGTAGCCTTTCACCACTATAGCGCCGGCGGAGGCGTAGATGGCTTTGGCAGCGGTGGCGATGCCGCCCACACCGGTGGTGCGGATGAGCAGGGTGTTGGAATCCAGGCCTACTACGCCGTTGCTCATCAGGGGCACTACGATGTAAGAGTATTGAGTGTTTTCGGCTACGGTGGTGTCGTTGTAGGTTTCGCCTGTGCAAGCATCGTTGGAGGCTATCACTTCGCCGTTGCGGTAGATGTTGTAGCCTGTTACGGTGGCAGTTGCGGAGGCGTCGACATATTCAATGTCGTCGATTATGATACCGAACACGTTGTGGCTCACGTAGTGCAGGGCGAAGTATTTTGCATCGGCGGGCAGGGTGAAGCGGTATTGGTCGAATAGCGGGGTTTCGCTTGCTTCGCCATCCATGTAGACGGTTTCGAGCACTTTGAATGAGTCGATGTCGTCGTCGGTGGTAGAATACATCACTTCGAGCACTTCGGCACCGTAGTCGTAGGCGAGGGCTTTGGCGAAGAATGAGAATTCGGAGCCGGGGGCTACTTCGGGTGAGATTAGCCAGTCGTCGGCTGTGGGTGTTTCGCTGCCGTCTTCAGGCTCTTCGGGGCAGAAGGCCACGAGGTATTTGTCGCCGGTGTAGGGGGCGAAGTCGACATCGCCGCCGGCCACTATTGATTCCATGTCGTTTTGGCTCCAAACCACGAAGCTCTGTGGGTCGAAGGCGTGCGGGAGGGCGCGATAGGCTGATGTGTTGCTGCCGTAGACATGGGAGCCGTCGCCGTCGTAGCGTTTGAAGACGCCTACTGTAGATGATTCTTCGTCGAAGATCCAGGGCTCGGCATTCTCGAAGCTTTCAATTGTGGAGCCGGCTGAGATGGGCGACCATGCGAGGCGCACATTCTCGTTAGTGATTTCCTGAGCGTTGAGGTCGGTGATTACCGGGGTAGCGCCTTTGGTAATGGCGACTTCTCTTGAGAGGGAGTCGTTGACATCTTTCTCATCGCCGGGCTTGTTGGTGTATGACACGTAGATTTGTCCGGGATAGTCGGCGGTGGGGAATATTGAGATTTCGTAGGTGAGCACTTCGTCGGGCTCTACAGCTTCGGTGGTAGCCGGGGTGTCGACTTGAGCGAGCACTTCGCCGTTTTCGTCGGTCACTTTCCAGGTGCCGCCTTGGTAGGGTTGAGCCAGGATACTGCGGTTGGTGACTTGAGCTGTGAATTTGCTTTCTACACCCATCTTGGCGCCGGTGGCACCTTTGAGGGCGGTGACAGCGAAGTCGTTGTCAAGGGCGTCGTAGGCCTTGTAGGAGTAAAGGATGAACGATTCGGTGCGGGCCGAGGTGGTGGCGTGGATTGAGATTTCCACCCAACCTTTGTTTTGGAACTTCTCGGGGAGCTCGATGTCGACAATTGTGTTGGGGCCGCTCTCGAGGTCTGACTTGGTGTAGGTGGCAAGGAGCTCTTCTTCGGAGGTGTATTCGCCCACAGTGCGAGCATATACGCTAAACTCTTTGCACGACTGACCCCAAATGTTCATTTGGAAGTGGGTGTTGTGGGAGTCGACGGTGGAGAAGCGCGGCAAGGTTATCTTAGCGTTGGTGCGAGCGCCGGTGGCATAGAGATAGAAAGCTCTGGCCGACTCGGAGGTCTTGAATGCAGATAATCGAGAGCCGGGCACGCCGTAATACCAGGTTACGCTCTGGCCGTTTGCGCCATAGTTCATCACCGGGGTGAGGTATTTGCCGGTCTTATAGTTCGACTCGAAGGGCACCTCGTTGGGGTTGCCCATCACGTCGTAGATGCCGCGGAGGTTGCCGCTCATACCGGCGAGGTTGGAGGTGGCTATACCGAAGCCGCTGTAGGCGAGTGCGTCGCCCTGATAGTATGCGTCGTAGGAGAATATGTCGGTGCCGATTTCCTGTACCAGATACCATTGTCCGCTGAGGTATTCGCAGAGGTAGTAGGTGATGCCGGTGGGGGCTACGTAGCCGCCGTTGGCACCGGTGGAGGGAGCATCCCATTGCAGGTGCATGGTGCGGCTGTCGGCGTCAATGCGGCCGGTGAAGTTTTCTACCAGGCCCGGGGTGTCGATACCGGTGTAGATGCTTACAGAGGTGGGCACACCTTTGAGGTCGCCGTCGTAGACCACGATGTCGATGATGTTGTCGCCCTGGAGGGTGGGCACGGTGGCGGTGACTGTCTTGCCGGCCACGCCGTCGATGGTGACTTCGCTGGCGCCCGGAGCTTTAAGTTTGGCTGTGAGAGCTTTGCCGGCGGGATATTCGGCACCGTCGATGGAAGCGGTGGGGAATTTGTAGGTCACGGTGGCATAGAGGCCGCCCTGCTCGGCAGCTACAGCGCTTACATCTTCGGCAGCTTTGGGCGAAGAGGCAGACATGCCTTTAGGCTTGTCGACCATATAGTCGCGGGTGTAGATAAAGGCGGCGTCGGCCGGAGAGGTGGCGTGGACACCTATATAATATGTGCCGTCTTCAGGAGCTGAGAAGTAGGCTATGTCGGTGTGGTCGAAAGTGCCTGCGGAGACATCATCGTCGAGAGCTGTGGTGGGCATGATGGTCCTAACGCGGGTGGCGGGGTCGGGTGAGGTGCAGAGCACGAATTCATAGTTTTCGGTGAGGTCGTATGTGCGGAATGAGTTGAGCGAGAAGCTGTAGGCATCAGTGGCGTTCATCTTGACGGGGGGCATAAACAGCCAGTCGTCGGCATCGTTGTCTGCGCTGTAGGTGTAGTAGAACACAGCGGTTTGGAGGCCGTTGATGGAGACGGGCATAAACTTGAATGTGCTGGCATCGTTGTTGCTGTCGACGATGGTGAAGAGGGTGGACTGCTTTTGGGTGGGCTCCCAGGCGCAGGGTGCCTCGAAGGGCTCACCGTAGGCTATGTCGTTGGAGTAGCCGCGCTCTGATTTCTTGCCTTTAAACACGGCTTCTACCGAGGCTACATAAGCGTCGAGGGTGGTGTTTTGGGGCAGCACGGTGGTGCAAGAGGTCTCGGTGAGGTCTTTAGCCAAGAGTGTGTTGTTGAGGTAGACATTGTAGGTCACCTCGGCGGGGTTGATGTAGCCTTGGTTGGCACCGGTGGTGACGGCGTCCCAGGTGATGGTCTCTTCGGTGAGGACCACGTTGGTGGGAGCGCAAGGGGTGTCGTTGCCCACATAGAAAGTGGTGTTGTGGTATCGGCCGTAGATGTTGCCGACGCTGCATTTGAGGGTGAATGTGTGGTTGCCCTCTTCGAGGTTTTCAACGGGGATAGTGACGTTGCCGCCGGCAGGGCCTACGCCGTGTTTATAGAGCACGCCGTCAATTTCGAGGTCCCAGTTGATGTCGCCCAGTATGGGTGTGCCGCCGGCATTTTCGGAGGCGAGGCGATAGGTGAGGGAGCCGGAAGTGGCGCCGTTGGGGAATACGGTGTTGACCAGAGTGGGATAGCCGGGAGCGTTCTCGTCGATGCGGCGGGTGTCGGTGCAAGCCATGCCAAACCATTCAACGGCGCGTCCGTAGGATGTGGATTGCTTCACTGAGAAGTCGTTTTCGTCGAGCAGGTCGATAGAACTGGGGCCTTCGGCTGATTTGTGTACCACGCCGTAGTAGTAGCCGCGGTCCATGGGGCTGTAGGCTATACCGGAGATGGCTGAAGAGTGGTTGGCGAGGGTGGCGAGCTCGGTGTAGGAGCCGTCGGTCTTATCGAATTTCACAATGCGGCCGTCGCCGGTGACAGCGATCACGTCGCCGGTGATTTGATTGACGGTGATGCAGTGGGTGGAAGTGAGGTCGGTTTGAGCCACAACGGTGACATCGGTGGGGTTGTCGCCGGGCGATTTACCGAAGTAGTAGCCGTCGGATGATGAAATCAAGCCGTAGACCATGTCTTCGGTGGGGTCGTAAGCGGCGTGTGTGTAGTAGACTTCGCCGAGGTCTTCGGTGCTCAGGAGATTACCGTCGAAGTCGTAGACGAGCATTTCGCGAGCCATGACCCAAACGACATAGAATTCGTCGCCAAGGAGGTAGACTTTGTTGTCGCGGATAAACATAGTGATGGGGCTCCAGCTGTAGCCGTTAGGGCCTTTGGAGAAGCCGAAGTAGGGGTTGTTGCCTCCATCGAGGAGCACTTCGCGGAGGCCCATGGTCATTTCGGCGGTCTCATCGTAGCCCAGGAATCCGAGCACGGTGGCGCCTGTGGAGCCTTCCTTCTTCATAATCGACTTTACTTGGGCGCCGATCTCTTGATGTAGGCGGGCTTTGCCATCGGTGAGTGCGTCGAGGCCGGCGAATTTTTCTTTCGCGCAGACGGGCGCTACGCCGAGATCTTGAACCAGCTCAGCTCCCTGAGGCATCAGGCTCGGGGAGGATGCAGCAGCGCGCTTGCCCTGCGGAGCGCCAAAAGCTGACGAGAATCCCAGGACGAGGGCCAAGCAAATAGTAGCCAAATTCTTCATAAATTAAGTAAATATAAAGTTTAACATGGGTCGGGTGTAAGGCACGCAAAAGCCTCCCGACCGATAAAATAAAAGTTTCATTCCTTGAGCGATTGGCTTACGGTGGGGGTGAATTAGGCTAATTAGGCTAATTGAGTGAATTAGAATTGGGCCAATTGGGCTAATTGGGTGAATTGGGTGAATTAGGCTTCAGCACAGTTCATTTTTTATCCTACAATCGTCCGTAAGTCAGTGCGACAGTTCTTTTGCGCAAATTTAATTAATACTCTTTAATCTGCCAAACATATCATTAACTTTTTTTCAATCTTTATCCGCCGGGGGTGATGGCGGGGGTGCCGGCGGGAGTGCCGGAGCCGCCGTGGTGCATCCCTACAGGGCGGGTGGGGGAAGTCGGAAATTGACGGGCGCCGGGGGGGGCGAGGGGAGGAGGCCCGCCGGGATTGAGGGGAGGAGACGCGCCGGGGTTGAGGGAACGGACAGCGGGAGGGGG
>CAYVAK010000127.1:3208-5284 GCA_964448425.1 uncultured Sangeribacter sp. | reverse complement strand
GTCGCTGCTGAAATACAAGCAAATTTCACCGATGCCCACCGACTGTTCGGCGCATCGAAAATCATACTCACCGGTGGCGACGCGCCGACTCTCCTTCCGCTCCTCAGCCGCCTTTCCCTGCCGCTGCTCCACAATCCCAACCTCGTGGCTGTCGGCCTAAAACGAATACTTCAATACAATGAAAATATTTAAGACAATAATCCTCTCAATCAGCGCCGCCACGGCAATCAGCGCTGCCGCTCAGACCTCCTCGCCATATTCCATGTATGGCTACGGTATTCTCAACGACAACGCTACCTCCACCCAACGCCAAATGGGCGGCATAGGATATGCGATGAACTCCGGTAGGCAAATCAACGCGATGAACCCTGCGGCCTACGCTGCTACCGACTCCCTGACTTTCCTCTGGGATATAGGTGCCGACCTTACCTTCATCAATCGCTCCGAAACAAGCTCCTCCGGCACTGTGAATAAAGGCCACGGCACCGGCGGCGGCCTCGACTATCTGGCCATGCAATTCCCCATCTCCAAATTTATGGGCATGTCGGCCGGCCTTATACCCTGGTCGTCGGTGGGCTACTCTTTCGGCAGCGAAGTGGTGCACGGCAACCTCTCAAATCAAGGCTCCGGCGGCATCAATGAAGCCTATTTAGGCGTAGCCGGTAAGATTAAAGGATTCTCTGTCGGTGTCAACATCAGCTACAACTTCGGTAATGTAATCAACGACACCTATGCTTACTCCACCGACTCCCACCAGACCCTCTTTGAGCACGTGATGCAAATCCGCGACTGGAACATACTCTTCGGCGCTCAATACAAAATCCCCGTCTCCCGCCACGACCGTGTCACTCTCGGTGCCGTCTACTCTCCCAAAAAGACCATGCGCGGCCACACCTGGGGCGCTTACTGGGATATCACCGCCGACTCTAAAGCCGACACTGTGGGCTACATGAACATCAAAGATAAATACTATCAGCCCAACACCGTGGGCGTAGGTATCAGCTATCTGCACGACCGCGGTCATCGCCTCTTTGTAGAAGCAGACTTCACATATCAGGATTGGGCAAAGGCTGCTTTCCCCGCTCTCATTGGCGACAATGGCGCCGAAGTGGTGCAAGGCCAGCAGTTCAACAATCGCTATAAGGCATCTGTCGGCCTTGAATATGTGCCCCATCTCCGCGGCAACTATGTGCAGCGCATTGCCTATCGCCTCGGTACATTCTATAATCGCGACTATGTGAAAGTGGGCACCAATCAGGTGAAGGACTACGGCATCTCTTGCGGTCTCGGCCTCCCCACCCCCGAAGGCAAAACTGTGATTAACCTCGGCTTCGAGTGGAAACACCGCCAGGCTTCACCCCAAGCCCTTGTGAAAGAAAACTACTTCTCTATCACCCTCGGTCTTAACTTCAACGAACTTTGGTTCTGGCAACGCAAAATTAAGTAGTACACTCCTGTGTTAGCCTGCCCGAAAATATTTACTCCGATGCGGACGCTAATTATTATATTAGCATCCGCATTCACTCTATTGCCGGCCCTCTCTTCATGCCGTGAAGAGAAGAAGCTCGACACCACAAATATCGACACCGCGCATATGCCCACCATGACCACCCACAATGTCATGACCATAATCTCCGATTCGGGCATCCCGCAGTATCGTCTCACCGGCCCCGTGTGGTATGTCTACGACGATATCGACACCCCGCTGTGGATTCTCCCCGGCGGCCCTTACTTGGAAAAGTTCGACCCTCAGTTTAACATCGTTTTCACTGTGGCCTGCGACTCCGCTGTCAACAATCAGCTCACCTCCGAATGGTATCTCAAGGGTAATGTGCAGTATAAACAAGACCCCGGAGTGCTAATCCTCACCCAGGAGCTCCGCTGGAATCAGCGCCTCGGCACTGTGCAAAGCGACTCTTTCATCCACATTGAGCAGCCCGGCAAAATCATCGAGGGCTACGGATTTGAAGGTAAAACCTCCGCCCGTGGCGACCTTACAAGCTATCGTCTGCACCACCCCACCGGTGTCTTGCCCTACGACCGCAACCGCTTCGCCGGCGGCGCTGCTATGCCCGG
>CAYVAK010000127.1:1844-3108 GCA_964448425.1 uncultured Sangeribacter sp. | reverse complement strand
TCACAACATTGGAATACACTCAACCACTTATCATCACAATCATTGCGGTAATCCTCTCCGGAATCTTCTCCGGCACCGAAATTGCTTTCATGCAGTCAAGTAAAGTCCGCATCGGCATCGATGCCTCCAAAGGCGGACTCATCAATCGCATTATTTCCGGTTTTAACCGTAGCCAAGACATGTTCCTATCCACACTGCTGATAGGCAACAACATTGTGCTCGTAGTGTTCGGTATCTCGTTCTCGTTGATTATTAACCCCTGGATTGAGACCTGGTCGCCAAGTGAGGCTCTTACCCTTGCCCTCAACACCATCATTTCCACTATCTTGATTCTCCTCATGGGCGAGTTCATACCCAAAACGGTGTTCCGCATTAACCCCAACACCTCTCTAAAAATATTTGCCCTTCCGCTCTATATTATCTACATCCTCCTTTACCCCATATCGCTTCTCTCTTCAGCCCTCTCTTCGCTGCTAATGCGAATCTTCGGAATCAGCCGCACCTCTGCCGGCAACAACTCCAACCATATAAGCATGGACCAGCTCGACGACTATCTTCAGCAGACGCTCGACCGCAAACCTCAGTCGCAGCCCGTAGACAACGAGGTGAAAATTTTCCGCAACGCCATCGACTTCAAGGACACTCATATCCGCGATTGCATGATTCCCCGCAACGAGATAATTGCGGTCAATATCCACAAGGTGACTCGCGCTCAGCTCCTGAAGACTTTCGTGGCCACCGGACTATCTAAAATCGTGGTCTACAACAATGATATCGACGATGTGCTGGGCTACATCCATGTGCTTGAACTCCTCAACCCCAACACCGACTGGACTCAGCGCCTCAAACCTGTGCTCTACACCCCCGAGACTATGCTCGCCAACAAGATGATGCGCCGACTCATGGCCGAGAAAAAGACTCTTGCTATTGTGGTCGACGAGTTTGGCGGTACTTCCGGACTGGTAACTCTCGAAGATATTGTGGAAGAAATTTTCGGCGAGATTGAAGATGAACACGACCACCAACGCACCCTCGCTCGCCGCATCGACGACGACACTTTTGAATTCTCCGGAAGGGTGGAAATCCAACGCCTTAACACCGAATTTCATCTCAATGTAAAACAATCCGAAGAATATCAGACACTTGCCGGCTATATATTGGAAAATCTTGAAGCTCTCCCGCAAGAGGGCGACACTTTTGAAATCGACTCATTCCAAATCTCTATCCTCAAAATGTCGGCCACAAGAATTGAACTTATTCGCCT
>CAYVAK010000127.1:0-1744 GCA_964448425.1 uncultured Sangeribacter sp. | reverse complement strand
GCTCTTACTCCGGCCTGCGTGCATCCACAATGTCGCGCTTATCGCCCAAGGTGCGGAAGTGAGGCGTGAGCAGTCGCCATTCGTTCCCATCTTCATCGCTAAATTCTGAACTCTTAAACCGCGAGGCTATCTCCTCGCCGCCCTCCGGTTGCCAGATAAGGTAATTGGTGGCTATCTCTACATTCCCGGCCACCACAAAGCATCCATTATATATGTAGCCTCCGGGCAGCTTTCCCGAGGCCTTGGCTCTGCTTGGCGAGAATCCCCTCAGCTTCTCGGGCAATATTCGCAGCATCTTTTCGCCACCGTGGTATTTTGAAAAATCGGTAAGCGGCACCCGCTCATTAAATTGTCGCATACTGCTCTTAAACAGGCTGCCACTCAGATGCGGCAACATATTGTCGAAATATATCACACCGTCGGCCGACTCCTCATACATCTTAAGAATCTGCGCCTCCTCTCGGTTGTAGTCGGCCTGCTCTGCCACAGCCCAAACCAAATTCGCTATGCAGACAGTGCTGATAAACGCTTTCACGCTCCTTCCAAGCCATAGGCCGCAGCGACAGCCCATCTCTTTAAGCAGCTGCACGCCGCCAATAAGGGCATAGACCTCCATGGCCCATCCTGTGCGCGCTCCTACATAAAATCGACAGAATATCACCACCGACACAGCCACAGCCACCAGCCACAGCAGGCTGCGAGAGGCTGTATCGCGGTTCCCCCATATAGCCTTCCGCCATCGTCTCATCACCACTGTAGCTGCCACGAGTAGCAGATACACCGCTGCAATTCCTCCACCTATCACTCCGTTTACCATGCCCTCCCATAGGGTGAACTTGCCGAACCCTGCAAGCTCGTTGCCGCTCCGATGCCATATGGTGGGGCTTGCCAATATCAGGCCGACACCTATTATCATTGCACCCATTAGTAGCTTACTTTTGCGGCTCACTTTGCCGGTCTTGGTCAATCCCCAAACCGCCAGTCCGCACAGCAGAGGCACCGACCAACCTTCATGCATCCATCCGGCTGCCAGGCATAGCAGCCACCCTCCGAGGCTTTTTGCTCGGCTATGTCCATCGCCCTTGTCACCGTCACTCCTTATAATAAGCTGCGCAGCGCTCAGTACCACCGCCATGGCCCACACATAATTGAGTGTAAACATCACCGAATACATAAAGTCGAACCAAGGCAGAAAGATGATCACAACTCCCATTACCACGTAGCTGCCCACACCGCCGGGCTCACCGCCGCTCAACTTTGCGGCTGCCCTGATACCCATAAACAGCATCACCCCGCTTAGCACTCCAAATATATAGTGGGGCGCCACCAGCAGCGGGCCGCTGATTAAATTTGCAAGTCGGGCTGTGTCGCAGGTCTGGCAGTTCTCCACACAACGGCTCACCGTTGCACACAACCTGCCCCAAAAGCCGTCGGCCGGAGACGTGTCGAGCAAAAACCAAAAATCGTCAAGCTGAAGCGGACTCACACTCCACATCACTGCCGAAAGTATGCACACCGCTGTCGGCAAGGCATACAGCCATACTCTTTTCTTAATATTGTCTCGATTTTGGTCCATTCCTTAAACTTTTTTACAAAAATAGCCAAATAATTTCTCTCTGCCAACCCCGCGATGAAGAAACCTGCGCCTATCGGGGTCACACCTTATTGCGATTTTTGCGCCTTTCTGTCGGTGAGGGTGGAAAACGGTTTTTGAAAAATTGGAAAAATGAGAGGCTGGAAGAGG
>CAYVAK010000126.1:0-5303 GCA_964448425.1 uncultured Sangeribacter sp. | reverse complement strand
TGGCTACCGGAGCCATCGCTATGGGTGCGCTCGTGGCCGACTCACTGGGTCTGCCATACGTGTATGTGCGCTCCACTCCCAAAGACCATGGCTTGGAAAACCTTATTGAGGGCAACCTCAAACCCGGTTCTAAGGTGGTGGTTATTGAAGACCTTATCTCCACCGGCGGCAGCTCACTGAAAGCTGTTGAAGCCATTCGCAACGCAGCTTGCGAGGTGCTGGGCATGTGCGCTCTGTTCACCTACCAGTTCCCCATAGCTGTGAAGCATTTCCGCGATGCCAACGTGAAGCTTTGCACCCTCTCCGACTATCCCACAATGATTCAGGTAGCCGCCGAAACCAACTACATACACCCGCTGGATATGGCCACCCTGGAAGAGTGGCGCAAAGATCCCGCCAACTGGGTGCCCGGCGAAGCTAACCTCAACGAATAAAGACAGCCCCTCCGCCCCTTCACCGGGGGCGCCCCTGTCGCTGAGACAACTCCTTAGGCCTCACCAAAGGAGACTCCCTCCTGCAAGCCCTCACTCCATGCAGGCTTGCCACTTATGTTTCTAACCTAATACACAAATGGCTGAATATAAAAGTGAATCACATCAAATAAATGCCGCAGCCGCGAGCATCTACCACAAGCTCTCCAATCTTGAAAACCTGCGCACCCTCCTTGAGAGTGTGCCCGACGACAAGATTCCCGAAGACAAGCGTGCACAGCTCAAAAGCCTGCAAATCACTGAAGATTCCATATCCATGGCCGGTGGCCCCACCGGCTCCATCACCCTCAAAATCGCAAAAAAGGTGGAGCCGCAACTCATTGTGCTCAAAGCTGCCGACCTGCCCCTCGACCTCTGCCTGGAAATCAGAATCAAAGAGGCCGGCGACAACCTCTCGGAACTTCACACCGCTATCGTGGCCGACATCCCGATGATGCTCCGCGCCATGGTGAAAGGGCCCTTCAACCAGATTGTGACACAGTTTGCCGATATGCTCTCCGCTATCCCCTACGAGGCTTAGCGCAAACCACCCTCACACACCACCCCCGCACACCATGATGCATTCACATAGACTACGACATATTACATACAGTGCGGTCATGGCTATTCTTTTAGCCATGACTTTCGCGCTTTATAGTTGCGACAATGTCGACACCAACCGCATCCCCGCCTATAAAGTGCAAATCAACCTCAACAACGCCGGCCTGTGGAACACCTACGGTGTGGGCGGCTACGGACAATATCGCCTGTTCATTCGCGACCTTCGCCTGCCTTCCAACTATTCCTACACCGAAACAACCTACACCGGTTTCGGAGGAGTGCTCCTCACCATGGGCATGGACCCCTTTGGCCAGGGAGAGGTGATTCCGCTGGCCTACGACCTGGCGTGCCCCGTAGAGTGCACAGCCAACGTCAGAGTCTATGTAGACGAAAACACCCTGGAAGCCGTGTGCCCCACCTGCGGCTCACACTACAATATCATGATGAGCGGCGGCGCCCCAATTAGCGGCCCCGCTGCCACCGAATCAGTGAAATACGGCCTGCAACGCTACTCCTGCGTGGCCAACAACGGCGGATACATCATAACCCGCTAACGCCCCGCGGCATTAGCCCCTCTCCCACGCCCCCTCCCCCCGCCACTCCTCAATCTTAATTGCATACTATTTTTCAAACATACACCTGATGATATGGATAATATTATAATGTTGATACTCAAAGCAATGGCTATAGGACTGATAATCTCGGCTCCTATGGGCCCCATTGGAGTATTATGCATACAGCGCACTCTGAACCGCGGCAGAGCCATCGGCTTCTACACCGGTGTAGGCGCTGCTATATCCGACATCCTGTATTGTCTGCTCACAGCCTTCGGCCTCAGCTTCGTGGAAGACTTCCTGATGCGCAACCAGACCATCATCACCCTGCTGGGCTCTGTGGTGCTACTTGGATTCGCCCTCTACCTCTTCCGCTCCAACCCCGCCAAATCCATACGTCAAAACTCCGGCCAACGCACCTCCCCAAAATCAAGCATACTCACCGGGTTTCTGTTCACATTCTCCAACCCCCTGATTGTCTTTCTGATAATGGGCCTCTACGCCCGCTTCAGCTTCCTTGGCCCCGACTTTAAATTCTACCACCACATATTGGCATTCCTATTCATAATCATCGGTGCCCTGCTATGGTGGTATGTGGTGACCTATTTTGTCAACAAAATACGCGCCCACTTCAACCTACGCTCCATCTGGCTAATCAACCGAATCACAGGCTCAATAATCCTGGCATTCTCAGCTGTGGGCCTCTACTCCAGCATCCACACCCTGCTCACCACATGAAACAATTAGCGCTCCTGCCCGCCCTCCTGCTGCTCTCCCTGTGCGGAGCCATGAGCCTGAAGGCCCAACAAGGCTTCTACGCGAGCGCCGAAAACAACTTTGAGCCCTTCACCACCGCCGCTGTGGGGATGCTCCACGGTGCATCTACCCCCGCCCTCTCACCCGGCTCCACCCTGCCCGTACGCCCCGAAATCGAAGCCCGGATTGACTCCCTCTCAGGGCCATTCCGCCTCTCACTGCGCATAAGCGCCTCGCAGCCCACATGGCGCACAAAAGGCCTGTTTTCAGCCTATCTCACAGGCGAATCGGGCGACACACTCTCACTAACCCTCACCCCCCAAATATCGCAAGAAGAGCTCATAGCCGACGACAAATACCTCCTCACAGCCTCCCTTTCCGGCCGACCCGAACCACTCGGCTCAGCCACCATAAAAGCCGCGCAACTCGACCCTCGCAACGCCCCCTACAGCCTCGTAATAGAGCGCACCCGAGCAGCCTCCCTTATCATCGGTTTGGGCAAGTTTGACATCACCCCGCTGCTCAACATCCCGGCCTCCTCCCTGCCTCCGACAATCACCGCCATAGGCCTCCGAGCCGCCCCGACCATAGATGTCGCCCTCCAAAGCGCAGCCCTGGTAATTGAGACTCACACCACCGCCTCACTCGCCACCGGCCTCACCAACAGCGACATAGACCAACTACTACAAACCGCCACACAACCGATAGAGGGCTATTGGCGGCTCCTCGACTTCAACGCCGACGACAAATACCTGCGCCAAGGCGGCGCCTACAGCCTGGCCCTTGTGAGCGCAAGCTCACTCCCCCGGGGCTGCAAATACTATAGCGCCGAGGCAGGCCACTTCGTAATGCTCTATCTCAGCGGCGCCCGCCAAAACAGCAACGCCTGGCAAAGCGGCATGGTCAAAGCCACATTGCAGCCCACCGACTTCCCTAACGTGTGGCAATTCAACTGGTACGACCCCCAAGGACGCCTCATAGAAAGCACCACCGAAGTGGGCAGCGACCTACAATCTGTGGTGCAAGCATCATCCGACCTGCACACCCTAACCTTCACCATGCCCTCGCGCTACTCCACATTCCGCCTCCAGCGCACCGCCACACCTCACTAATTTCCGCCCCGCACCTCGCTAATCCGCCCCGCACCTCGCTAATCCACCCCCCGACCGGCGGCCTCTAATTCACATTTTCACTCCATAAATTCGCCGATTGCTCGCAATTCTTCGCCGGGATTGCGAAATTTCTTGCATATGTGAATTTTTGTTTATAACTTTGCGACAATCCACAATAAAACTATTTTCCTCGAATCTCCTGTGAAGGACTGTTCGAGGTTTTTTTATCAACAACTCAAATCCCAAATCAATATGCTAAAATCTATGTTGATAGCCGGTTGCGGCGGTTTCTTCGGCACTTGCGTCCGTTACGGTGTGTGCCGTTTATGCTCAAAAGTGGCGGCCCTTGGCGCCCCGCTGGGCACTCTCACTGTCAACCTTCTGGGCTGCCTGCTCATCGGTGTGCTCATGGGCTTGGCCGAGCGCAACCGCCTGCTCACCCCCTCCACTTCGCTGCTCCTAATCACCGGATTCTGCGGTGCCTTCACCACCTTCTCCACTTTCGCCTCCGACGCCTGGAATCTCTTCGCCGCCGGCCGGCCCACAATCTCCCTGCTCTACCTGCTGCTCACCATAGTCGTCGGAGTGCTCCTGGTGCCATTAGGTCGCAGCCTCGTAGCAGCTAATTAGCCGCGCTCCCGAAGCACATCCCCCACCGCAGTGCCCGCCCGCCTCAGAGCCCGCCATCGCGGCGCCTTTGGCAAATTAAGAAATTTTATTAACTTTGCAGGCAACACCATCCCATCTCTCCACTCACCTCTCCACTTTGCCCGTATTCTATTGTTTAACCCACATAAATACCAAATTATGAAACTAATTCACCTTGTAGTATTCTTATTGTCCGTGGTTTTCACCGGCACCTCAGCATGCTCGGCAGCCGAGCCGGTCTATATGACCCCCACAGGCATCTCCGCCATCCACATCGGCGACAACATCCACAAAATCCCGCCTCGCATCCCCGGTCTATACAACAAAATAAATAAGACCAAGGAATTCAACGAGATGGAAGGCTACGAACAGATAGTAAGCGTGTGCTATCTCGACGGCAAAGAGAGCCTCATGATCCAAGCAGATGCCGAAGATGCAAAAATCACCCTTATCCTGGGTTCAGCCTCCACAAAAGCAAAAATCGGCAACACAATTATCAGCGTCGGCGACCCCATCAGCAAAGTCAAAAAGCTCAGCGGCGCCCGCACCGACGACTACGGCTCAGTATATGTAGGCGACGACCTCTTCTTCTACGATGAAGACGGCAAAGTGTCGAACATAGGTCTGGGCTCACCCTGGTAGTCAGCCACACCCTCCCCCACACACTCCGCTCCACAGCCAAAATAGCGCATAGCAATCGGTTGTGGGGCGGATTCTGCTTTTTTAAGATGTGTATCTGATGAAAAATTTGTAATTTTGCATTTTAAAGATAGACAATCGGTGGCGAGCCGATAGGCAACAGCTTGCAGCCTCGGCCTCCCGACCACCGCAAATTACAAATCAAATCATCCACCATAGATGCAAATTGACCAAATCATAGCTCAATCTACAGCTAAAGCTGTGGAAGCACTCTACGGAGCTGCTCCGGCTCAAGGTAGTGTGGCCGTAAGCCCCACAAAAAAAGAATTTGAGGGCAACCTCACAGTCGTAGTCTTCCCCTTCCTGAAGGCCTCACACAAGGGACCCGAACCTACCGCCAACGAAATCGGCGCCTGGCTCGTGGCCAACGAACCCGCTGTGGAGAAATTCAATGTGATAAAAGGATTTCTCAACCTCACTATTTGCGCTTCCTACTGGATTGAAGTGCTCAACGACATAGCCGCCAACGACCGATATGGCATCAAAGAGGTCACAGCCGACAG
>CAYVAK010000125.1:0-5363 GCA_964448425.1 uncultured Sangeribacter sp. | reverse complement strand
TTCACTTGGCAGCCCAAGCGCCAGTTGTTTTTAATCTCTTTGCGACTGAAGTGCACAGCTTCGGTGGGCAGCATCTCACCGCCGCCTTCCACCACTTGGCAACGGCACTGACCGCAGCTACCTTTACCACCGCAGGCCGATGAGAGGTGAATGTCGTTGTCTGAGAGGGTGGCAAGCAGTGTCTTGCCTGCCGGAGTGGTGATCTCCTTTGAGTCGTTGATTTTGATGGTGACGTTGCCGCTGGCCACCAGGTAGTGTTTGGCTATGAGAAGAAGGATGACCAGAATGAACGTTATGATTGCGAATATGCCGGCTGCAATGAGGAGCGAGCCGGTGTTGATTGCTGCTATTAGTGCGACTATGGTTGTCATTGCTTATTGGTAAAGGGTGAGGTGGTTAGAGTTTGATGCCGAGGAAGCTCATGAACGCTATGCCCATAAGGCCGGTGATTATAAATGTGATGCCTTCGCCACGCAGTGGGGCGGGTATGTTGGAGTAGGCGGCCAGACGTTCGCGTATGGCAGCCAGGCAGACTATGGCCAGCAACCAGCCTATTCCGCTACCGGCACCGTAGACTGTGGCTTGAAGCGCATCGCTGAAGTCGCGTTGTTGCATGAAGAGCACTGCTCCAAGTATGGCGCAGTTCACAGCTATCAGCGGCAGGAATATGCCCAGTGAGTTATAGAGCGAGGGAGAGTATTTCTCAATAAACATCTCCAGCAGTTGCACCAGTGAGGCTATAACGGCGATAAACATTATCAGGCCCAAGAAGCTGATGTCTACCCCGGCATAGTCGGCCGATAGCCATTTAAGAGCTCCGGGTAGCAGCAGATATTGGTTGATGCACCAGGTGATGGGAAGCGCTATTATCAGCACGAAGGTCACCGCGATGCCCAGTCCGAAGGCTGTCTTTACATTTTTCGATACTGCCAAGTAGGAGCACATGCCCAGAAAGTAGGCGAATATCATGTTGTCGATAAATATCGACTGTATGAAGAGGTTTAGGTTTTCCATTTTTCTCTATTGAGGTAAAGGGTAATGGGGTATAGGTAAGAGGTGAGAGGTGAAAGAGGGAAGGAGGTTTATCGGGTTATTTTTGTTGGAGGTTTTTGTTGTGGCTGCGGTGCACCCAAATGATGCATCCTACTGTGATGAGCGCCATGGGCGGCAATATCATCATGCCGTTGTTCATGTAGCCGGCGTCGTAGAATGATTGGGGCACTATGGTGAATCCAAACAGTGTGCCTGAGCCGAGGAGCTCGCGGAAGAAGGCCACTATAATCAGGATTATGCCGTAGCCTACACCGTTGCCGATGCCGTCGAGAAACGACTGCCAGGGGCGGTTGGAGAGTGCAAATTCTTCAAGGCGACCCATCAGGATACAGTTGGTGATGATAAGTCCGATGAACACTGAGAGTTGCTTGCTCACTTGATAGGCGTAAGCTTTAAGCACCTGCTCTACTATTACCACCAGCGCTGCCACCACCACCAGCTGAACTATGATGCGGATGGACGATGGTATGGTCTTGCGCATAAAGGATATTATCACATTGGCTATTGCCAGCACGCATGTCACCGAAATAGCCATCACACAGGCCGGCTCCAGCTTTGCTGTCACTGCCAGTGCCGAGCAGATGCCCAGGATTTGCACTATTACGGGATTATCTTTTGAGAGAGGATTGCTCAGCGTCTCTCTGTTTGCTTTTGAAAAAAGTGTGCTCATTGTTTTGATGAGGTTGGGGGTTATTGTGCTGCGGAAGAGCGCATAAGTGTTTTTAAGAATTGCTCATAGGGGAGCAGCGATTTCTGAAGCATTTCCTGCACTCCGTGGCTGGTGATGGTTGCGCCACTCACTGAGTGTACATACTCCTTGTCGGCCGGCTCTTTGCCCTTCTTCACTATCTGAAGACTTTCAAATTTGCCGTGGTTGAACATATGTTTGTTTTGGAATTGCTCGCTGAAGAAAGGCTTCTCAATCTCGGCACCGAGTCCCGGGGTCTCACTTTGGTGAGCGAAGTAGGCGCCATAGATGGTAGAGCCGTCGGAGTTGAATGCTATGTAGCCCCAGATTGGGCCCCACAGTCCGGCACCATAGACCGGGATGATGTATTTGAGGCCGCTCTCGGTGGTGCACTCAAACACCGGAAGTTTGCGCTTGTTTTCCGGTTGCTTAATCTCTTGATCCATATTCAGAGTGGCCTGAAAGGCTTCTTGAGGATTGCTGTCTACCACTGCACCGTCGTAGTTCACAATGTAGCTTTTGGTGATGTGGGAGGCGTAGAGGTCGCTGATGCTCTCGCCGTCTTGAGGGGTGATAAGGGCCGCTTTGAGGATTTGCGACTTGGTGTCGTCGGCTATATTCTCTTCTTGGCGAGGTTTAAGCGCTTGGTAGACTGCCGATAGTGCCAGGCCTACTACCAGCACCAGCCCTACGGCATAGATTATCGTGTATGTGTTGTTTTGCTTGTTCATTGCCAGCTGTTAAAGAGGTAAACTGTATGGAGGAGTAAAGGTGGGAGGCTTTTAGGGGTTAGGCTGCTTTGGCGCGTTTGAGGCGACGCGATATGTTGCGTCGCACCACACACCAGTCTATCAGCGATGCGAAGCAGTTCATCAATAGAATTGCCAGCATGGCGCCTTCAGGATATCCGGTGTTGTAGCAGCGTATTATGATTGCTATGGCTCCAATCAGGAAGCCGTAGATGTATTTTCCGGTGTTTGTGCGGCAGGCGGTCACCGGGTCGGTGGCCATAAACACAATTGCAAATGCCAGGCCTCCGAGGCAGAGTTGCTGCACGGGGTCGACAAGAGTGGCTGCATATGTGGGGGTGCCGGTGACGTAGGCCAGCAGTGCCATCAGGAAGGCTCCGCAGAAGCCGCTCACCATGATGCGCCATGATGCAGTGCCGGTGATTAACAGGATGGCTGCGCCGATGAGCACACACAGTGTCGAGGTCTCGCCCCATGAGCCGGGTATAGTGCCCAGGAAGGTGTCCCAAAGGCTTAACGGCTCACCGTTCACTCCTGTGAACCCTTGGCTTGCTGCCGAAGTGAGTTGTCCGAGAGGTGTGGCTCCGCTGTAGCCGTCGATGGGTGTGGCGCTACCAAGCGATACGAATACGCTGTCGCCGCTCATCTTCTGCGGGTAAGCGAAGAAGAGGAATGCGCGGGTCACCAGTGCCACATTGAAGATGTTGTAGCCTGTGCCGCCAAATATTTCTTTCGCAAATATCACTGCGAAGGCCACTGCTATGGCGAGCATCCACAGCGGTGTGTCGATGGGGCAAATCATCGGTATGATAAGGCCCGACACCAAGAAGCCCTCTTGGATTTCATGGCCGCGTATTTGCGCGCTTATAAATTCTATGCCAAGGCCCACTATGTAGGCTACTGCTATTTGAGGCAGTGTCTTGCCCAAGCCGTAGAAGAAGTTGCTCAGCAAGGTTCCGCTTCCTTCGCCTGTGGAGAGGAAGTGTTGCAGACCCACATTCCACATGCCGAAGAGCGCACACGGCAGCAGTGCCAGGATAACTATGATCATGGTGCGCTTCGAGTCGTTAGCGTCGTGGATGTGCACTCCGCTTTGCGACGTCTCGTTGGGCGTGTAAAGGAAGGTGTAGAAGCCGTCGAATACTGATTGCAGGGCGTGCAGTTTGCCCCCTTTCTCAAATTTAGGCTTGATTTTGTCGAGTTGTTTTTTTAATGCTTTCACGTTCTTATAGAGGTAATTCTATCTTGATTGTATTGAGGTGAGGTTGTTGAGCTTATTTGGTTAGCTAATCGGCTGAATTTCGGGCAGCTGATTAGTCTACTTCGGCGTGGAGGCGTTCAAGGCCTTCGCGCACTATTTTTTGCAGCTCAATTTTGGAGGTGTCCACAAACTCCGGCAGGGCAAAGTCTTCCGGTGCCACTTCGTAGATGCCGAGCTCCTCCATCTTGTCGATGTCAAACGATATAATCGCTTTGAGCAGATACTCCGGATATATGTCCATGGGGAACACTTTGTCGTATTCGCCGCTCAGAATCATGGCTCTGTGGCCTCCCTTAATGCGTGCATCGAAGTCAAACGGCTTCTTGAGCCCGCGCAGGAATGCCGGGAATGAGTGTTTCACACTATATTTTTTGGGGCTCAGTGAGGCCCAGCCCATAAACTCGTCGGTGTCGTTGCCTTCGCGTATGATGGTCACTTGGCGGTAGGGAGCTCTCAGGAAGTCTGTTTCGGGGTTTACTTTCCAGCCGGTGAGCACATTGCCGCTTATCACTCTATCGCCGGCGGGGTTGGTGATTTCGCCGGTGAGAAGGGTTTCCAAGCGTGCACCTATGGTTGTGACAATTGTCTTTGGCTCTTTAGCTTCCGGTCCGGTGATGGCCACGCGAGTGGTGGTGTCGAGCTCGCCGGTGGTGAGCAGTTTGCCTATCTTCACTGCTAAACGCGAATCGAGAGTCACTACTGTTTCGCCCTTGTTCACCGGCTTAATATTGGCTATTTGTACGCCTACATTTCCGGCGGGGTGGGGGCCCTCAATCTCGTAGATGTTTGCTTTGGGCGAAGAGAGTGCGGAGTCGTAGCGCACACCGAGGTTCACCTTGCCGTCGGTGAGCAGTGAGAGTGCTTCAAGGCCGGCTTGATGGTGTTTGGCATCGGCTGTTTCGTCGATGAGTTGTGGTGCCAGCGGGGCACTGTCGAATGCGGTCACAAAGATGTCGCGAATCTGAGCTTGTGGTGAAGGCACTATGTCGTAGGGGCGTTGGCGCAGGTAGGCCCACAGTCCGCTATTACACAGTAAGGCTTTGAGGCCTTCGCGGTTGTGAGCTGCGCTGACGTCAAATTTCTCGCACTCCTGCTCTGAAGCAGGTGCGGCTTCAATCACAATGGCCAGGATTTTTCTGCGTTCGCCGCGGCGCACCTCTTTCACGGTGCCGGCCACGGGCGATGTAATGTTGATTCCTTTGCTCTCTTTGTCGGTGAGCAGGGGGGTGCCTTTCTTCACTTTGTCACCCTCTTTGACGAGCAGACGCCATTTCCAGCCCGGGAAGTCGTCGGGCACGATAGCAAATTCTTTTGTGGCACTATCGGTGGCGCAGGCCACCTCATCGGCTTTTCCTAATAGCTGGATATCAAGTCCTTTCTTTATTTTTATTGTTTCCGACATAAGTTTGAGGCAGGTTCTAAGGGAGAGCTCTGCGTGTTTTATGGGTTGTTATATTTGGCAATTTCGTCATGCCGTTTGTCAGCTCCATTGCTCCCTACCTCTTTTTGTGGTAGTTAACGCAAAAGTAGAGTGAGTGTTTCTCGGCATTTATCATAGGGCAAAATTAGAAAAAAAAGGTCGGTTGTGCAAGCCAACCGACCTTTTTTATTA
>CAYVAK010000124.1:0-5369 GCA_964448425.1 uncultured Sangeribacter sp. | reverse complement strand
TCAACGAGAGCTACGTGCCCTACGTGATTGAGACCTCAATCGGTGTCGACCGTATGTTCCTCTCAGTGCTTTGCAGCTCCTACGAAGAGCAGAAGCTCGAGGGTGGCGACAGCCGCGTAGTGCTCCACATCCCGGCACCGCTGGCCCCCGTGAAATGCGCAATACTGCCGCTGGTGCGCAAGGACTCACTGCCCGAGAAGGCAAGAGAGCTTCAGCACAAACTCCGCTTCGACTTCACTTGCCAATACGACGAGAAAGACTCCATCGGCAAACGCTACCGTCGCCAAGACGCCATCGGCACCCCCTTCTGCATCACAGTAGACCATCAGACACTTGAAGACAACACTGTGACACTGCGCCACCGCGACACCATGGAGCAGCAACGCGTCAATGTGGAAGAGCTGCCCGCACTTCTGGGCCGCGAAGTGAGCCTCAACTCACTGCTTCGCAAGCTCCTCTAAACACACTATACTACACTCAAATGAGGCGAGGCGCCCCCTACCAAGAGCGCCCCGCCCCAAAATAAACCCTAATATCACACAACTTTAACTCCTAACCGATATGTGGCAGAAATATAAAAAATGGTGGATTATAGGCATCATAGCCGTAGTGCTAATTTCTACATTTGCTCTCACCTACAACAGTCTCCTCTCACAAGAGGTGAATGTGGAGGAAAAATGGGGAAATGTGCAGACCCAGTACCAACGTCGCAAAGACCTGCTCCCCAACTTCGAGCGCACCGTGAAAGCTTACGCCGAACACGAAAGCTCCACCTACACAGCTGTGACCTCACAGCGCACCGGCAACACACCCGAGTCAGTGGAAGCCAACCTCCAAGCAGCCAAAGAGAAGGCAGAAAAAGCTCAAGCCGCTGCCGACAAAGCTCAAACAGAAGCCCCGGAATCGGAAATGGAGCTCAAACAATACATGAACGCCCAAGAGCAAGCTCAAAAAGCGTTTAGCGTCTACGTCAATGCCGTCCACGAAGCTTACCCCGACCTCAAAGCTTCGGAAAACTTCAGAGACTTCCAGACCACCCTCGAAGGCACAGAAAACAGAATCCAAACAGCTCGCGCCGACTACAACCAGGCTGTGAAGACCTACAACCAAGCTGTGCGCAAATTCCCCAATGTGCTCTTATCCGGCATACTCGGATTCCAGAAGAAACCGATGTATCAAGCTGACGCCGATGCCGACCAAGCGCCGGAACTCTTTCAATAATCAAAACCCTTAGTCACCCCCCACACACATCAAACCGCTAATGAAAAAGTTAATCTACATAGCAGCTTTCCTCCTCGCCTTACCCATGTTTCAGGCCTGCCTCGACGACGTGAACGATGACAACGGCTACGACGCATGGCGCGAAGAAAACGAGCTTTGGCTCGCAGAGCAGAAAGCACTGCGCAACGCCGACGGCACCCCCTACTACACTCAAATCACCGCCGGGTGGAACCCCAACGCCTATGTGCTCATGCACTGGCACAACAACACCCAACTCACCGCCGGCAACATAAGCCCCATTAGCACATCGTATGTTGATGTGAAATATCGTGTGCAGACCATCGACGGTGTGGCGCGCGACTCATCCTACCTGCGCACCTCCCCGGCCGACAGCATCTACCGCTCTCAGCTCAACAGCAACATAGACGGTTGGGTGATTGGCCTCACCAATATGCATGTGGGCGACTCTGTGACCATGATTGTGCCCTACCAGCAAGGCTACGGCACAACCGGCAGCGGATCCATAGATCCCTACTCCAACCTTGTATTCGACCTCAAACTTGCAGATGTACCCGGATACGTCATCCCGGTCACAGCTCCCAAGAAGTAGCCGAACCGCAAGGCCTCTCCTAACCTCAAGTCTTAAATAGTGACAAAGAAACAAACTCTAATAGTTATTACCGGACCCACGGCTATAGGAAAGTCTTCCTTAGCCGTGGCTCTTGCTAAATACCTACACACCGAGATTGTCTCTGCCGACAGCCGCCAAATTTACCAAGGACTGCCTATCACCACCGCCGCCCCCTCAGACGACGACCTTGAGGCTGTGAGACACCACTTTATAGCCACCCTGCCACTTGAGGCTTACTACAACGCTGCTATCTACGAGCAGCAAGCCCTCAAGGTGATTAACAAGATATTCGAGACCCGAGACTTCGCTATTGTGTGTGGCGGCTCCATGATGTATATCGACGCCCTGTGCAAAGGCATTGACCAAATACCCGACATCAGTGAGCAGATCAGAAACCGAGTGAAGCAGATATTCGAGCAAGAGGGCAACGCCGGGGTGATAGAGAGGCTGCAACAACTCGACCCCGAATATGTGGCTCAGATGGACCAATCAAACCCGCGCCGGGCAATGCACGCTCTGGAAGTGTGCCTGCAATCGGGAGTGACCTACTCATCCTTGCGCACCGGAAAGAGAGTCACTCGCCCGTTTGAAATTCGCAAATACGCACTCACGGCGCCCCGCCAAGTGATATTCGACCGCATCAACAGCCGAGTAGACAAAATGGTGAAGGCCGGCATGGACCGGGAAGTGCGCGCTGTGGCCCATATGCGTCATCTCAACTCCCTTAACACAGTGGGAGTCAAAGAGATGCTTAAATATATAGACGGCGAATGGAGCCTTCAGCAAGCAGCAGAAAGGCTTAAAAAGAACACCCGAGTCTACGCCAAGAAACAGCTCTTTTGGCTCGCTCGCGACACCGAGACCCGTATGCTCGACATCACCGCCACCAATCCCATGGAGGTGATTCTCTCCGACTTGAAACCGGAACTCTCCACGCTCTCAATAGATTAGCCAAACGCTAAGACTCTCAAACATTTACTATGACAGCAAAATCTGTAATTCTAACTTCACTCACCATAGTCGGCGCGCTCTCAGCCGCCGACATTAAAGCCGTCGAAAACTCCACTGCGACCCAAGCCACCGACAGTGTCACCACCATAGATGAGATAGTGGTGAGAGGCAAAAAGCAGGGCACACTAAAGTTGAGAGGCAGTGTGACCAACTCCGACCTCATCACCGGCGCCGAGCTACGCCGCGCCGCTTGCTGCAACCTGGGCGAAAGTTTCACCACCAACCCATCGGTCGACGTGAGCTACAACGATGCCGCCACCGGTGCCAAGCAGATTAAGCTCTTCGGCCTCAACGGCACATATGTGCAGATGCTCACCGAAAACATTCCCAACATGCGCGGTTCCGCCGCTCCATATGCACTGGGCTATCTGGCCGGCCCCTGGATGCAGTCCATCCAAGTGTCGAAGGGCGCCAGCTCGGTGAAAAACGGCTACGAGTCGCTCACCGGCCAGATAAATGTGGAAATGCTCAAACCGCAAACCGACCCGAGCCTGCTCCTAAATATGTATGCCGACCAAGAGGGAAAAGTGGAACTAAATGCCACCGGCAACATCCACCTTTCAAAACGGGTGTCGAGCGCCTTGCTGCTCCACGGCGAAAACGCCTTCTCCGGCCACGACGCCAACGACGACGGATTTATTGATATGCCCAAAGTGCGCCAATTTGCCGGCATGAACCGCTGGATGTACTCCGGCGATAAATACGAATCGCAGATAGGTGTGAAATGGCTGAAAGAGCGCCGCCAAAGCGGACAGCACTCCATGACCGGCCACTCCGACGGCTCCGAGCTCTACAAGATAGACCTCAACACCGACCGCGTGGAGCTATTCACCAAGAATGCCTACATCTACGACAACACCGGCGCCAATGTGGCCCTAATAGTAGCCGGCTCTATCCACGACATGGACGCCTCCTATGGCCACAAAATCTACAATGTGGTGCAACAAAACCTCTACGCCTCCCTGATGTGGGAACGCAGCTGGGGCAGCTACCACAACCTATCCACCGGTTTGAGCTACAACTACGACCGATACAACCAACTCTTCCGAGCCACCCACAACACTGCCGAGGAGCTCCAAAGAGCCAAAGAGATAGAAAGTGTGACCGGCGGCTACGCCCAATACACTTTCAACTATTCCGACCGCCTCCTGCTAATGGCAGGCCTGCGCTACGACCACAGCAGCCTCTGGGGCAATATGTTCACCCCGCGTTTGCACGCCAAATGGCACATCACCGATGCCCTCACCATCCACGCCTCCGCCGGCCGCGGCTACCGCACTGCCCACGCGCTGGCCGACTATAGCTACCTGCTGGCCTCTTCAAGAGAGATTGTGAAGAATTTCAGCATGATGCAAGAAGATGCCTGGAACTACGGCGGCGGCGCCACCCTTTCAGTGCCTCTCTTCGGCAAAGAGTTCAGCATCAGCGCCGAATACTATTACACCGACTTCAACCGACAAAGTGTGGTGGACCTGGACACCGACAGCCACAAAGCAATAATCAACAATGTGAAAGGCAACTCCTTCTCTCACACCTTGCAGCTGGAGATGACCTATTCGCCATTGGAAGAGATGACCGTGACCCTGGCCGGACGCTACAATGAGGTGAAAGAGCTCTACGGCAACACCCTGCTGCGCAAACCGCTCACACCACGCTGGCGCGGCATGCTGAGCGTGAGCTACTCACCCTTCATGGAGATTTGGCAATTCGATGTCACACTGGCCATGAACGGCGGCGGCAGAATGCCTAAATCGTATCTGCTCAACGGCGCTCAAGCTTGGGCAAGCACCTTCAAAGCTTATGCACAGCTAAATGCACAAATCACTCGCAACTTCCGCCACTGGAGCATCTATGTGGGTGGCGACAACATCACCAACTACAAACAAAAGACACCTATAATCGACGCAGCCAACCCTTGGGGCAACAATTTCGACGCCACAATGGTCTACGCGCCTCTCCACGGAATTGTGGTCTACGCCGGATTCCGATATAAATTCACAGCTTACTAACAGATTTACAAACAGATAGCACAATGAAAAAATTAATCTTAGCTTCGCTACTTACTTTAATGACTGCCGGCCTCGCTACCGCCGACAAAGTGACTGCTCGCTTCACCGTTGACCCCCAAATGGAGTGCAGCAGCTGCGAGAACAAAATCAAGAGCAACCTGCGATTTGAGAAGGGCGTGAAGAGCGTTAAGCCCTCAGCCAAAGAGCAAATAGTAGTCATAGAATTCGACGACTCAAAGACCAATATCGACGCTCTGAAAGCCGCATTTGCCAAGATAGGCTACGAGGCCGAAGAGGTCCCCGCTCAACCAGCTGAAGGCATTGAATGTCCCACCGAGTCGGAATCGGGTTGCACCCACTCTTGCTGCAAATAGAGGCCTTAGAATCAGAAGAAACTCACACTCCGCAAGGATTAAGACCCCGTTCCACAAAATTTGTTAACGCCAAGGCAGCGTATTTTGGAGGAAATTTCGTTTATCTCTGAGGGAGTGAAGTCC
>CAYVAK010000123.1:0-5382 GCA_964448425.1 uncultured Sangeribacter sp. | reverse complement strand
TCGAAGCGAAGCACGGGATATTTCACCCACTCTGTCTCCAATTGCTCCATAGCCAGGCCGGTGAATAGCTCCTTGCGTCCTTCAAAATAATATCTCATGGTGCTCGTCAACAGCGACTTACCGAAGCGACGCGGACGACTGAGAAACACGAATTTTGTGCCGTGAGTTAGCGTGTAGATAAGGTCGGTCTTATCTACATACACGGCATTCAGGCTGCGAATTTCGCTGAAATTTTGTAGTCCTACGGGGTAGTATGGTTGAGTATTCATCGCTTTTATTCTCGGAACAATTATCACTTGCAAATATAACACATCTTGCTGATTTATCCAAAAATAATCTGCCCCTCCGCTGCAACAATTCGGGTGATATTTCATTAGCGAGCTGTAATCTCGAGGATTTTTTATTAACTTTGCGGATGTCAAAGGCCATTGCCTACGCCTTCCGGGCCGGCCTTTGATAAGTGGATTTACACAACAGGGCAAATTTAATCATAGTTTTTTATATGAGTAGTTTAAGCAACACAGGCTCTCACTGCTGCGAGCATTGCAATGACCATGAAGAGGGCCACAGCAGCCACAATCACGACCACGGACACAGCCATGACCATGACCATGACCATGACAACAACAACAACAGCCGGGAGCATAAATGGTTGATGCCTATAGTCTCGGCTATTCTTTTGGCGGCAGGGCTCCTTTTAGAGCATTTCACCACCTGCCTGAATCAGCCTTATGTAGCCCTCACTTATTATCTTGTGGCTTTCCTGCCGGTGGGCATACCTGTGTTTAAAGAAGCCGCCCGGGAGATGAAGGGTGGCGAATTTTTCAGCGAGTTTACACTGATGTCCATTGCCGCTGTGGGTGCCTTTCTTATAGGTGAATATCCTGAAGCTGTGGCTGTTATGCTCTTCTATACTGTGGGCGAGACGCTCCAGGATGGAGCTGTAGACCGAGCTTCGCGCAACATCAGCAGTCTGCTGGATGTGCGGCCGCAGCGCACTGCTGTGGTGCGTGGCGACACTCTCTGCCAAGTGGCTCCGCAAGAGGTGAAGCCCGGCGAAGTGATTGAGCTCAAGCCCGGTGAGCGAGTGCCCCTCGACGGCGTCCTTACCGATGCCGAAGCTTCATTCGACACCTCGGCCCTCACCGGCGAAAGCGTGCCTCGCACCATCAGTAGCGGCGGCGAGGTGTTGGCCGGCATGATTGTGAGCGACCGCAGCATCCGCATAAAAGTGACTAAAGAATATGGCCAAAGCACTCTGGCTCGCATCCTCTCGCTTGTGAGCGACGCCACCGAGCGCAAAGCCCCCACCGAGCTGTTCATAAGGCGTTTCGCCCGCATCTACACCCCCATAGTCATTGCTCTGGCCGCCGCCATTGTGCTCCTGCCGGGCCTTGCAGCTCTGCTCTTCGGATTCCAATACACCTTTGCCGACTGGCTTTACCGAGGCCTGGTGTTCCTGGTCATCTCATGCCCCTGTGCCCTGGTGATTAGTGTGCCTTTGGGCTATTTTGCCGGCATTGGCGCCGCCTCCAAATTGGGCATCCTTTTCAAAGGTAGCAACTATCTGGATGCCATCACCAAGCTCGATGCCGTGGCCTTCGACAAGACCGGCACGCTCACTAAAGGTAAATTTGAAGTCTCAGAAATCCACACGGTTCAAGGCACCGACGAATCATTATTCCTCAGCCTCGCCATGAGCGTTGAGGCCAAAAGCACCCACCCGATAGCCCAAGCAGTGGTGGCCTACGCTCAAAGCCGCGGTGCCCGGGCTCTGCCTATCACTGAAATGAACGAGATTTCAGGCCATGGTGTAGCAGCCACGGTCGACTCCCGGCGCCTGCTGGTGGGCAATATGCGCCTCATGAACAAGGAGGGCATCGAAGTGAGTGCCGACTTCAGTAATAGTGTGGCCACACCGGTGATATGCGCCATCGATGGCAAATATGCCGGAACATTCCTGCTGGCCGACACCCTCAAAGACGACGCCGCCCGAGCCATTGAAGAGCTCAAAGCCGAAGGTGTAAAGGAAGTGCACCTCCTCTCAGGCGATAAACGCGAAATTGTGGACTATTTCGCCTCTCGCCTGGGCATAGAATTTGCTAAATCGGAACTGCTCCCCGAAGACAAAGCCTCATATATCTCACACCTCATGCACGACTCTCACAAGTCGGTGGCCTTCGTGGGCGACGGCATGAACGATGCCCCGGTGCTGGCCATGAGCAATGTGGGAATAGCAATGGGCGGGCTCGGCAGCGATGCCGCAATAGAGAGCGCCGACGTGATAATTCAAAACGATATGCCCTCGCGAGTGGCCACCGCCATAAGAATAGGCAGGCGCACCGGAGCCATAGTGCGTCAAAACATTGTGGGAGCCATAAGCGTAAAAGTGGTAATCCTGATAGCCGGAGCCCTCGGCTTCGCCTCCCTGTGGAGTGCCGTCTTTGCCGACGTGGGTGTGGCCCTCCTGGCCGTTAGCAACTCCATGCGCCTCCTCTCCACCCGCCACGCCTAACACCACCTCTTAACACCCCTACTCAAACTTCATCATAGAGGCAAGCTGCACAAAATAGTCGTTACTCCATATTTCAAGTTCCGAAGGATTCTTCACAAATGGGAGAACATCTTTCTTGACCATATTTATGTCGGTCGATGCAAGTCGGTCTCTAAGGATATCCATAAATTGAGCTTGAGTCAATTCGTCGCCGTTGAAATCGATTGCCCTCTGCCTGAAATGGCCGAAATTAAGAGGCACCGCATGGCGCACATACCACTCAAAGTCATACCAATCACGGCCCTTCACCCGATGCCCCCACTTCCTATACACAAGGGCATGCATCTTGCCGGCAAATAAGTCGGGAAGAGCCAGACACCGAGTCATAAATGAATAGGGCAGAAGCGAAACTCTCTGTTCCGTCCTAAAGCCTAATGGAGGTTGCGTGTCAACCTCTATTTTTATTTTCACACTTTTCTCAGTCTGAAACGACAGGTTGTAGACCGCAGTATCATCTTTGAGAAATGCCGATTCCACATTGCCGGGATTCTTCTTCTCCTTTTTCGTTATCACCACATCGCGCCCCAGAGCTTTAAACTCCCCCACGATAGCGGCAAAATAGCTCTCAATCTCAAACTCCGGGTCGGGTCGCAAGAGAGTAAAATCCATATCTTCACTATACCTCTCCAACCCATGAAAAATGCGCAGACAAGTGCCACCATAGAAAGCGGCTTTCTCAAAAAATCCACCTCTGTGCAGCCCTGCAAGCGCAATCTGCTGCATCACCTCATATGTGGCATTCCGTTCCGCTGTAGTAGACGTCAGGTCGTAGGCCGACAACATCTGCTCAAATATTACGCTCATGTTCTATAAACTTTATTAGTTGGTTTAACATCACCTTTTTTCGCGACACTGCCGCACACTCTCTGATTATGTCAAGATTCATATCGGTGAGCGCATCCATGTCAAATCGAATCTCATATCTGAGATAATCGCCTATCTCAGTCTGAAAACGAAGATTTAAATTAGGCGTGTAGACCATAAGATCGCATAGGGCCTTTTCGGCTGTAGCTATCATAAACGAAGCTCCAACCTCTTCCTTAATCCTTACCCCTATACGGTAATATTGAGCCGACACCCGCGTGTAGCTAAACAGACCCACTTCATTGGTGAAACTCTTTGCCACACCGGTGGTCATTGATTCAACCGCATACACAGCCTCCGGAATTAATCCATAAAACCGCAACGCCGTCCGCATCGACACATACGAAGGCCCGTAAATATGGTTGGCCAAAAGAAAGGGCGACAGCACCACGCCACTCACCCCGGGCGCCACTACATACAGCCCCTTCTTGAGCCTAACTATCTCGTGCGCCCTCTCAAGTCGCTTCGCCTTCATGGCCAAATTGCCACAAGTGGTATATACAGAACTCAAATCCTGCATCCTAAATGGCGTATTCCTAAAATTCTCAAGCATCATGGCAGCAAAGATAGTAAAAATTTCAATACAAAATATCGCTTGGTGATATTATCTGTTGAAATTCTTGCTATTTTTGAGCCGAGCAGTTAGTAATGTGGATGAACAATCAGAGCCCCTTAGCCGTTGAAACGCATATCACAAATTCTTAAATGCTATGCCACACATCGACATCAAATGCTACCCCAAGCACCTCACCCCCGAAGAGTTTTCCAACTTCATCGACCAACTTACAGCCCTGGCCGTCCGCGACCTCAAAGCCCGCCCCTCCGACATCTCAATCAACTACACCGAGATTCCCGCCTCCGAGTGGAAAACCGAAGTCTACGACAAGGAAATAGCTCCCAACATGGACCGACTCGCCCAAAAGCCCGGCTACACCATGTAACTTCCACCCCCTCAGAGCCTAAAGTGCGACGCATCCTCTCTCGAGCCCCTCGCCGAGCCCTCTTTGTGAGCTTATTAACACACTGAATATCAGCGACATCGTTTGCCGGCTAAAATATTATGGCCGGCAAACGCAATTAATTTAATAATTATGTTAACTTTGTAGCGATTTTTAACAATAACCTACTAATGAAGACCTCTAAATTCTTAAAAACCCTTGCCATCATGCTTAGCATGGTGATGAGCATCTCCCTTTGGAGCTGCGGTGACGACGAGCCTGACAACAACGGCAACAACAACAACAATGAAACCACCGAATACATTCAAGGTGAATACATTGTGACACTCTCCAACGATTACTACAAATTCTACGACATCACCCTCACCTACGTAGACGTCAACGGCCAACAAGTGACACAAGCCCTCACAAGCAATGCCGACTTCCTTGGCAGCAAAGTGCTCTACTCAAAAGCCAACAAAGATATCACCTTCAAGGTTGAAGCTACCCTGAAGTCAAGCCTTCCCGCCTACGACGACACCGACGCCACCACCTACAATTTCGACGTCTACTGCATAGCCAAATTCTTCAAATTTGAAAGCGAAATCAAAGTCGGCGACATGACCTATCGCACAACATCGCCCGTAGACCACAAGACACCTATGGGCGGATCAAAGCTTGAGCAATACCTCACAAAGTATTCCACACGCACTCTCTGCGACTGCTCCCTGAGCCTCTAAACAGCTCTCCGCGGCCAATCGCTGCCACCCCACACAGCGTCTGAACCGTCCCACCGATTCAGACGCTGCCACTCACTGATAAGCAGCAATCCTAATTTGGCCTTGCCGCCACTATTGGCAATAAGATCGTTCTTGAGAATGCGTTAAGACATTCTGATGAAAGTGAGAGCCGTTATAAATTAAATCGTTAATATGTGTAATATATGACGGAACAAGAGTTACAACAATATCTATTGCGCGAGTTCCCACAGGAAAATGCTCGCTGTGAATGGAAAGAGATGAAGAA